>JBDSEC010000119.1:0-11126 GCA_039920205.1 Pyrinomonadaceae bacterium | reverse complement strand
CGTGCGAATCGCCGGGGTCCTGATGTTGGGAGCTATGGTTGGTATGTTTTTCGTGATGCGGCGGATGCGGGCACGGAACGAGGCATTAGCGGCGGGAGGGACTGCTTAGATATATGTTGCAAACATTGCAATATTTAAAATCATGGATTCCATTCATGCCGCCCTCGGCGTCAACGTTCGCGGACCCGGTCGATGCGCTCTATTTCTATCTAACGGCGATCACCCTCTTCTTCACCGTTATAATTTCCCTGGCGATCATTTTCTTTGCCGTTAAGTACCGCCGCCGCTCGGAATCGGAAGTCCCGGAACCGATCCACGGTTCAATGATCCTTGAGGTCAGTTGGTCGATCATCCCGTTCTTCATCGCGATGAGCATTTTTGTGTGGGGCACGATGGTGTGGTTTGACCAGATCCGCCCGCCCAAGGACACGACCGAGATCACCGTGGTTGGTAAACAGTGGATGTGGAAGATCCAACATTCATCGGGCCGCCGCGAGATCAACGAACTGCATGTTCCGATCAACCGACGGATCAAACTGGTGATGACGACCGAGGACGTCATCCACGATTTCTACATACCCGCGTTCCGCACCAAGATGGACGTCGTGCCGGGCCGCTACACGCAGCTTTGGTTCGAAGCGACCGTACCTGGTAAATATCATCTCTTTTGTGCGGAGTATTGCGGCCAAAACCACTCGGGTATGGGTGGATATGTTTATGCCATGGAGCCGGGCGATTACGATCGTTGGCTGGCGGGCGATGCCGGCAGTATGTCGCCGGCCGAGGCGGGCCGCAATCTTTATACCAATGCGTTGGGTTGCTCGTCGTGTCACGGCGATAAGGGACAGGGAGGCCGTGGGCCGGCCTTGATCGGTCTACTGGGCAAACCGGTGGAGTTCAGCAATGCACCGGGACAGGTAGCGGACGAAACCTATATTCGCGAATCGGTCCTAAACCCAACCGCCAAGATCGTAACCGGCTATCAGCCGATCATGCCCACGTTCCAGGGCCAGGTGACCGAAGAACAGTTAATGCAATTGACCGCGTATATCCGTTCGCTGAGCACAACCGGTACGCCTGGGACAACGGCCCCGGCCGCACCTGGTGCTGCACCGTCGGCTTCGCCGGCGGCGGTGCCCGCGCCGAACAGCAAGGGAGTTCCCCGGGCCCCGGGTAAATAACTGGGTACTGGTAAAAAAAGACATGGAAATCGTAGAGGTTCCGCCACCGGCGGTTCGCAATTATTTAAACACCGACTACAGCATCAAGTCGTGGCTGCTGACCAAGGATCATAAGCGCATTGCGCTGCTATACCTCGGCACGGTCTCGGTCTTCTTTTTGATCGGTGGCATTTATGCGATGTTCATCCGTCTGGAGATGCTGACTCCGGCGACGGACCTGTTCCAAAAGCAGACCTACAATAAGATCTTTACCCATCATGGGATCATGATGGTGTTCTTCTTCCTGATCCCGTCGATCCCGGCGACATTAGGTAACTTTTTGATCCCGATCATGATCGGGGCCAAGGATCTGGCCTTTCCCAAGATCAACCTGCTTAGTTGGTATATTTACTTGGTGGGCGGCACCTTAACGCTCATCGCGTTGCTCGCCGGTGGGGTGGATACCGGTTGGACCTTTTACACACCGTACAGCACCACGTTTTCGAATAGTTTCGTCGTCTTTGCGGGCCTCGGGATCTTTGTTAACGGATTTTCTTCGATCCTGACCGGGTTGAATTTTATCGTCACGGTGCACACGATGCGCGCGCCGGGGATGACTTGGTTCCGCCTGCCGCTATTTGTCTGGGCCCACTACGCGACCAGCTTGATCATGATCTTGGGCACACCGGTGATCGCGATCACCGTGTTGTTGGTTGCCTTAGAGCGGATCGCGCACATCGGAATTTTCGATCCCGCGCTGGGGGGCGACCCGGTACTGTTCCAGCACATGTTCTGGTTTTATTCTCATCCGGCCGTGTACATCATGGTCTTACCCGGGATGGGAGTGATCTCTGAGTTGATCGCGAATTTTGCGCGTAAGCCGATCTTTGGATATTCGTTCGTCGCGTTTTCATCGATCGCCATCGCCGCCTTCGGGTTCTTGGTTTGGGGACACCACTTGTTCGTGTCCAGCCAATCACCTTACGCGGGCATGATCTTTTCGTTTATCAGCTTTGCCGTGGCCATTCCGTCGGCGATCAAGGTTTTTAACTGGACCGCGACGCTGTACAAAGGTTCGATCTCCTACGAGACGCCGATGCTTTATGCGTTGGGCTTTATCGGATTGTTCATTATCGGCGGATTGACCGGCGTCTTCTTGGCGACCTTGGCGATCAACATCCATTTGACCGATACCTACTTCGTGGTCGCACACTTTCACTACGTGATGGTTGGCGGAACGTTGTTGGCCTATTTGGGGGGATTGCATTACTGGTGGCCGAAGATCACGGGCCGCATGTATCCGGATGCGTGGGGACGATTGTCGGCGGGCATCGTGTTCATTGGATTTAACTTGACGTTCTTCCCCCAGTTCATTTTGGGTTACATGGGTATGCCCCGTCGTTATGCGGCCTATCCGCCGGAAGAGACGACTTGGCAGGTGCTGCATATTTTATCCAGCGCCGGCGCCTCGGTCTTGGCCCTCGGATTTCTTATCCCGGCCTGCTATCTGACCTGGTCTATGTTCTATGGCAAAAAGGCCGAAGCCAATCCCTGGAATTTGCCGGGACTGGAATGGCAAACCGCTTCGCCACCGCCGACCGAGAATTTCGCCGTAACGCCGGTCGTTACGCACGAAGCATACGATTTCGAATCGACCATGGGGCCAACGCAACCGGTCGCCTAGTCCGTACTTGAGGAACCAAGTGTCCGCCGGTCGTTTTTGAATTTGGCGATATCGCAGGAGTAACTAGTGGCTGCACACGTTGAAACAAGCGAGCATTCGCATCACCATCCCGGGCTGCAACACCATTTCGATAATATGGAACAGCAGCGCGAGGCCGGTTCCATCGGCATGTGGGCGTTTCTTATCCAAGAGGTCATGTTCTTTGGCGGCATGTTCCTGGCCTACCTCTATTTCCGTTTCAACTACCCGATGGCGTTCGCCGCGGGCAGTAACCATCTCAACGTTAAACTCGGCGCCCTAAATACCATTGTTCTGATCTGCTCCAGCGTCACGATGGCGTTGGCCGTCTATTACGCTCAGACGGGCGTGCGCCAATTGCAAGTCATCTTTCTGATCTTGACCATGGCCTTGGGCTCGACCTTCTTGGTGGTCAAGTATTTCGAATACAAGGACAAATGGGTCCACAACCTGATCCCGGTAAACATGCCGGGTACCAAGGAGTTCAAGTGGGAAGGCGAAGTGGCCGAACACGACGGCCCGCTGTACGAAGCCGCCTCGCCCGTGGAAAAGGCCAACTGGCCGCATCGGGTTGAGAGCTTCTTCTGGGTTTACTTTGCCATGACCGGTTTGCACGCTCTCCACATGGTAATCGGGTTGGGATTGCTGTTATGGCTGTTGATCGGGGCGGTGCGCAAACGTTGGAGTCCGGAATACCACGGCCCGGTCGAACTGGTCGGTCTGTATTGGCACTTTGTGGATATCGTCTGGATCTTTCTATTCCCGCTGCTTTATCTGTTGGGGAGACACTACGTCGCGGGTCATTGATGAGGTACGGAAATGTCTGAACACATTGTCTCCAAAAAAGTCTATTTCGTTATCTTCGGCGCGCTGATCGTCGGAACCATAGCTACGTACTTGGTGGCGCTGCAAGACCTCGACCATGTGCTGTTTACCGGCGCCAACACGGTCGTGGCGTTGACCATTGCGTTCTTCAAGGCCACGTTGGTCGTGCTCTATTTCATGCACGTCCGGTACAGTTCAAAATTGATCGGTGTCTTCGTATTATCCGGTATTTTCTGGTTGGGCGTGATGTTCCTGCTGACGATGACGGATTTTACCTCGCGCGTACCGGTGGTTACCGCTCATCCGCAGGTACCGGCGGTGCGTGAAGGTGAGAAGGAAGCCAAGCCTTCCAAGCCGGAAAGCGCGCCGGCGACGGAACACGGAAAATGATCCGTATGTTCGAAACCAATTCAGCAAATTGAACCGTCCTCCGGGGCGGTTTTGCTTTTGGGTGTACCGGACCTGAACTCTGATGGACAAGAGATCCTTTATCGATCTTGTGCGCGGGTGGCAGGCCATTAAAGTGCAAAAGGCGCTGGCCGTAAAACCTTCGTTTGCGATCATGGTGGAAGCCAGCGGTATGACCCCGCTACATCATTGTGCCAAGGTCAATTTAAAGAAGTCTGGCCGGCCGGCCGGCGATGCGATCAAGACCGCGCAGGCGTTGCTCGACACCGGTGCTAACGTTAACCACGTTCGCCTTATCCCGGACGATGGCGAGTTGTTTCATGCGACGCCGCTCTGGTACGCGGTGGCTTGGGGGCAGAATCCGAAACTTGCCCGGTTCCTATTAGCGAATGGATCGGATTCGAACCACTGCTTGTTTGCGTCAAGTTGGGCTCAGGATCTGGAACTGACGCGTTTGCTTCTGGACCATGGTGCCGAGGTAGATCCGGTTGCGTTTGGCGAAACACCTTTGTTAGGTATCCTTAAAGTACACCGAGCCGCCGTTGCGCCGCTACTGATCGAGCGTGGCGCGGACATTAATTATTGCGACCCGCAGGGATTCACCGCCTTGCACCACGCGGTGAAGAAGAAATTCACGCTTAAACAGATCAGGGAACTGTTAGACTTAGGCGCTGACCCGAAAGTGAAGAATGCGGCGGGCGAAACCGCCGACGAAATGGCGCGGCGATTGGGCCAAATGGGCGCCGCGAAATTATTAACGCAGGGCTGACGCGTCGACAGGCACAGCTTCAAGGTAGCACGCTACAGTTCAGATTTACTGTCTTTAGCATCATGACGTTGTGGTTGATTCAACTTAAAAGTAACGAGCAGCCGTTCAGAGTTACGTCTTTAGACGTGATGACGTTGTGGTTGGCTCCGCTTAAAGGTAACGAGCAACCGTTCAGAGTTACGTCTTTAGACGTGATGACGTTGTGGTTGGCTCAACTTAAAATTAACGCGCAACCGTTCAGAGTTACGTCTTTAGACGTGGTGACGTTGTGGTTAGCCCAACTTAAAGGTAACGAGCAACCGTTCAGAGTTACGTCTTTAGACGTGATGACGTTGTGGTTGGCTCAACTTAAAAGTAGCGAGCAGTGCATTCGTAGCCCAGCCTTTAGCCTAAGCGGTGCGAAGTCAATTACTTCGGACGAAATGGGTATCAAACGATTCCGCCTTAAGGCGGGGCTACGAGCGCGATGCGCGTTACGTTTCGTGATGAGTGATCCGTACGTCCATCACGCCTAAAGGCACTCTGAACCGTGGCCCGCTTACGGTAAGTTGACTCGCGTTGAGCCGCGGAAAGATCCATTGAGCACATCCACCACCATCCGATCGTCACGATACCTTTTAGCGCTGGTCAGCGTCGGAGTGATCACCCTCGCACTGGAGCCGTTCCGTTCCCACATCAATGCCACAACGGTCGCCCTGGTCATGCTGCTCCCGGTGTTGATCGTCGCGATCTTTTGGGGCCGCGGACCGGCCGTGTTGGCTTCGCTGGCGGGAATGCTCGCGTTCAACTTTTTCTTTCTGCCACCGGTGCGCACGCTGACCATTTCCGAGCCACAGAATTGGATCGCCCTGGCCGTGTTTTTCTTTACCGCGCTTACCGTCGGGCAGCTTTCAGCCCGGGCGCGCGAGCGGGCCGCCGAAGCCGAAACCCGTGGGCGCGAGGTCGAACGGCTTTACCAAGAGCTGCAGACCGCGTTCGAACGGGCTAGTCATGCCGAAGCCTTGCGTCAAAGTGAACGACTAAAATCGGCGCTGCTGGACGCGGTAACGCACGATCTGCGCACCCCGCTGACCTCGATCAAGGCGTCGGTCACTACGCTGTTGGAACGGCCGGTCGATGATTCGTCCGAACCGATCGACGCCGAGACGCGGCAGGAACTGTTGGAAGTCATCGATGAAGAATCGGATCGCCTGAATCGCTTTATCGAAGGTATGGTCGAACTGGCCCGCATCGAAGCGGGCGAGATGAACCTGCGCCGGAATTGGGATTCGATCGAAGAGATCATTGCCGCGGCCCAAGCACGCGCCGCTCGGCTGACTGCCGGTCATCGGGTCGAGGTTCAGCTTGAACCGGAACTGCCCGCCGTGCGGGTGGATGCGCGCGCGGTTACCGAGGTGATCTACACTCTTTTGGACAACGCGCGCAAATACGCTGCCGCTGGTTCGGTGATCACCATAACCGCCGACCGCGCATCCGGCGAGCTGGTCGAGATCGCGGTTACCGATCAGGGACCGGGTATTCCCCTAGCGGAACGAGAACGCGTTTTTAATAAGTTCTTTCGGGTTGACGATGCCGCCGATGCCGGACCCAATGAACCATCGGGCATCGGACTGGGTTTGGCCATTGCGCGCGGTATTGTCGAAGCCCACGGCGGCCGGATCTATGCGGCAGAGGGGCCCGGTGGGGTGGGCGCACGGGTTGCTTTTGTCTTGCCCACCGGCGACGATTGACCGGAGTTTCTTCGCGCCTTTGCGTACGCGAATAGCCAAGGCGTCCCATTGCTTCGCGTCGAAGACGCTGAGAGAAAATAGCCAGATGTGAGGCCGAAACGGCGGGGCCGGGGGTTGGGGGCTGGGGATTCGAGCGCACTGAAGGCGTGCCAGACAGACGTGGCGCCCCTTCAGGGCGCTGACGTTGACTACAGCTAACCAGAAGCTGCGCAAAGCCTTGCCTCTGGCTAAGTTCTTACGGCGCCTTCAGCGCAGAAAACGCAGGGCGCGAAGATTGACTCGGATTTATTTGATAGCGTCCAAGTTGAGTTGATCCTAAATGGATAACCCGAAGAAAATTCTGGTCGTGGATGACGAGCCGCAGATCACGCGCGTATTGCGCCGGAGCCTGGGCGCCCATCGCTACGATGTGCGCGTGGCTGCGGATGGCGAAGCGGCGCTGGAACTGTTTCACGATTGGCACCCTGATCTGATCATCACCGATCTATCGATGCCGAATATGGATGGACTGGAAGTGTGCCGCCGGGTTCGGGCGGAATCCGAAGTGCCGCTGATCGTTTTATCCGTTAAGGGTGACGAGCGCGCTAAGGTCGCCGCCCTCGACGCCGGCGCCGACGATTACGTTACGAAGCCATTTGGAATTGAAGAGTTGCTGGCGCGCGTCCGGGCGGCTTTGCGCCGATCCCCGGTCCAGGTGGACGGCACCCCCGAAACTATCGAAACCGGTGATTTTCGCGTGGATTTTGACGGCCACGCGGTTACCGTACGTGGCCGTGAAGTGCATCTGACGCCGAAGGAGTTCGATCTGCTTGGATACCTGGTCCGTCATGCCGGTAAGGTATTGACCCATCGAGTTTTATTGGGCGCAGTCTGGGGTGGCAATTATGTCGAACAGACCGAATATCTGCGTGTCTTCATTGGTCAGTTGCGCAAAAAGGTGGAAACCGATCCGGCCAATCCTCGATACATACTTACAGAACCGTGGATCGGGTATCGGTTCATATCAGACCCCGGACAGCAGTAACCGTTCTATTCCTTTGGCTTTTTAAAGTTGTACCGCAACAGCACCCTGATCGGGAACGCTACCCCGTTACGCATGGCCGGACGAAAATGCATTTGTCTCACCGCATTCATTGACTCGTCATCCAGGCCAAATCCAGCCCAACGGGCGATCTCGACCTGCTGCACCTCGCCCGTGATATCCAGATCGACTTGAACATCTACGGTGGCTTCGACTTCGGCATCATTGGCGGCTTGCGTGTAGGCAGGGCGGATCCGTCGATAGGGTGCAGGCGGACGGAATCCTTGGGCCAGCGCGGAATCGTCCTCGGGCGTTTCCGCGATCACCGGCAAGTCATGCCCCGCCGCGGCCGCGCGGGCCGCGCGTTCGCTAAGCGCGGCGGCACGCAGGGCCGCAAGAAAACGCGGAATGCTTTCGTCGAAATAGGCCGTTAGCAGTTTCTCGGCAGCGTCCGCCGTCGCGGCGGATTTCAGCAGCCGCTCCCAAAATACTAAACGTCCGGTGCGCGCGCTGACGATAAATATGGTCGCGTAGGAATCAAAATATATCCGCTTATTCGACGGCGACCGGCGCAAAGTCTGCACATCACCCAGAAAATAATATTCGCATCCGATCGCGCCGCCCAGATCGGTAGCTTCCAAGGTGGTTAGGTTCAGTGAACTGGAATAACCCGTACCCATCGCAGCGGCCCGGGTCAGTTCACGATCGGTCAAGCTCAAACCCGGCGCGGACTTGATCGCCGCCGCCAGCGAGTTTGCGGAACGCTCGGCAATTCCAGTCGAGCCGAAACTCAGCGAGGCTACCCGTAATCGTGGTGGATCCGCTTGCGCAAAAACCGACGGACCGGCCAGCAGGAACCAAAATGACAGTGACGATAACGCTGCGACCCACCTAGGCCAGCCTGACGTGCATCGCACAGTTGATAGTTTTCGTTTCATCGGATATTACGGCCGGATCAGACGCAGCGACTTTGGCACGATGCAAAATTCAGCCGCGGTGTGGCCGCGCAAATTACCGTCCGCTTCGACCAACAACGCGTCATCCGACGTTATCGCTTCGATCCGCACGCGTTCGGCAACAAACGTGCTGACGCACGGATTTTGCAAATGCCCGCCTTTCCGGATACGCAACAACTCGCGTGCGATCCCCCAACGCGTCAAACCACAGGCCAACATCAGATCCATTTTACCGTCATCGATCCGCGCCGCCGGGGCCAACATCATCCCGCCACCCGCGAATCGGTTATTCGCGATCGCCGCCAGGTTGGTCTGACACTTCAACGGCGGCCGGTCATCGATGGTAACCAAAACAAAACGCTCGCGCCAATGCGCTAAGGCGGCACACGCGGCTAATACAAACCGGATCGAGCCCGGCACGGAATGCAACCACGCCGGTTGCAGCGTCACGCTGCGGGCCGCTTCAGGTCCTAAACCGAGCGAGGCGACGTTCAAAACGATAAAGCGGGACGCCCCGTCATCCGTCGTGCCATAGATCAGATCAACCGGATCGGAACGTACTTGCTCCCGCATCTGCAAATGATGAATGATCAGTTCGACCCAATTTTCTGTCGACAGGTTCCCGGCGGCGCCCGCCCCGGCGGTCAACCCGCGGGCAAAATCATTACCGGTCCCGGCCGGCACGATCCCCAAGACTCCATCGCCAAAGACCAGTTGGGGCGAGCCGGTCGTCAGGTCAAAGAAACCCGCTGCGGTCTCGCTGATGGTGCCGTCACCACCGACGGCAACGATGGTGTGGAATCCGCGGCGCAATGCGTCACGGGTCGCAGCGGTCGCGTCACCGGCCGCCCGCGTTTCGTGTACGTCAAACGATATTCCGGTCGCGCTCAAGGTTTCCCGCACCTGAGGGAAGATCCGTGCCGCGCGGGCAGCTTTCGGGTTTACGACTAGTAGAGTTTTCGGGGCCACGGGCATCGTTGCACTTTACCAATTCGATCGACCGGTCACCAACCGGCCTTAAATACTTCAACGGCCGATTCGCCGTCTGTCGTACAATAAAGTGTTCAGCAAAACCAAGGGGGAACCCGATCCATGCCCAACGAAACTATGCGTGCCGTCGCCGTTACCGCTCCGGGAGGGCCTGAGGTGTTAGAGATCCGCGATGTGCCGTTACCCTGGCCGCTGTGCGGCGATCGTGTGTTGGTCCGCGTACATGCGGCGGCGTTGAACCGCGCCGATGTGCTGCAGCGTAAGGGGCATTATCCCGCTCCGCCCGGCGTGGTGGCAGATATTCTGGGAATGGAGTTCGCCGGTGAAGTGGCGGCCATCGGCGACGCCGTCCAAAGTTGGAAGCCGGGACAACGCGTCTTTGGTATCACCGCAGGCGGAGCCCAAGCCGAATATGTGTTGGTTCCGGAAAATCATCTGGTCGAGATACCGGCTAACCTGGATTGGACGGCCGCCGCTGCCGTGCCCGAGGCCTTTATCACCGCCCACGATGCCATGTTCACCCGCGCGGGGTTGCATTCTGGCGAATCGGTCCTGATTCATGCCGTGGGATCCGGAGTTGGCTTGGCCGCGGCGCAATTGGGCCACGCCGCCGGTGCTTTGGTGGTGGGCACTTCGCGCACGGTCAACAAATTATCGCGCGCCCGCGAATTCGGATTGGATGCGGCGATCTATACTGAAGATGACCCGGCCGAGATCCTGCCACGCGTAATGAAGGTAACCAACGGCCAAGGTGTGAATGTGATCGTGGATCTGGTCGGCGGCACTTATTTCGACACCAATATAAAAGCGCTGGCGCCGAAAGGGCGTTTGGTTTTGATCAGTACTTCCGCGGGAGCCGTCGCGGCGTTCAGCCTCGGTGCGGTCATGAGTAAACGATTGAATATCCTGGGCACCGTTTTACGTGGGCGATCGGCGGAAGAGAAGGCGACCGCGACCCGGCTGTTTGCCGAACAGGTGGTGCCGTTGTTGGCCCGCAGCGTTGTTCGGCCGGTGATCGACAGCGTCTTTCCGCTGGACCAAGTCCGCGCAGCGCACGAGCGAATGGAAAGCAACGATTCGTTCGGAAAAGTGGTGCTGACGTTGTCTTAAACGAGCGCGCGAAAAGACCCAATTCTCGCGAACTGGACCAATTCCGGAAACAGCTCGGCTGCTGCCCCGTGCGGTGAGGCTTGCCTCACCGGGGAGGAAAAAAGACTGCGGCTATGCCGCGACTTTGATTTTCGAACTGACGGGATAAGGAACCTTCGCGGCAACGCGGCCTATGTTCAACCGCTCCGTCAGGAGCGAAATATTTATAGTGTTTATTGCCATTTACGACTTCCTCTAGCGCCGCCAGGAGCGGAACATTTCGCTCCTGGCGGAGCTTAGGTCATATTCTTTTTTCGACTTACTATAAATATTCCGCTCCTAATGGAGCTTCGGAAAATGGCCTTAGCCCGAGGAGGACCCATGCGCGCCAGATATATTGTTTGTGCCATTACGCTCTGTCTCATCTCAGCGCTTACCGGGTTGGGCCAATCCACCCAGCAATCGGTCCAACCACC
>JBDSEC010000118.1:0-6591 GCA_039920205.1 Pyrinomonadaceae bacterium | reverse complement strand
TGCCGTCACCAACCCCCAAATAGCCCAAGGCATTACTGCCGTTGTAGTTGGCCACGGAAAGATCCGCTTTACCGTCAGCGTTATGATCCATAACGATCAGCGATACCGGCCCGACCCCGGCCGTCAGAGTGGAAAAATAGGTAAAGGTGCCCGTGCCGCTACCCAGCAAGATAGAGATATTGTTCGAACCAAAGTTGGCGACGGCTAGGTCCTGCTTGGTGTCGTTATTGAAGTCGGCCGCGGCGATGGCCGCCGGCTGAGTTCGCGCGCCAAACAAAGCGGGCGCACCGAATGATCCGGCCCCGTTACCTAATAGCACGGCAACCGTACCAGCGAAGAATCCGCCGAAATCGGCCACCCCCAGATCCTGCTTGCCATCGTTATTAAAGTCGGCGATCGTGACTGAAATAGGATTCGGTCCGGCGGCAAAATTGGTTGGGCTACCGAAGCCACCCATACCGTCGCCCAGCAAGATCGAAATATTGTTCGACCCGCCATTGACCACGACCAGATCGTCAAATACGTCCCCATTGAATTTTGCGGTCGCAACTTGATAGGGCGCGGATCCAGCGGCAAAGTTAGTAGGTGCGTTGAATCCACCTGAGCCATTGTTTAGCAAGATCGAAACATTGTTCGAGCTTTGATTGGCGACGGCCAGGTCAGGCTTGGTGTCGCCATTGAAATCTGCGCTCGCCAGACCGGTCGGGCCGGTTCCGGCGGCAAAAGCAGCCGGCGGCAGAAAACTCGCGATCGAGCAACCAAATTGAGTAGGAACGTTTGGTGTCGTGGTGATATCCAAACTCCAGCCACCCGATATCGAGCCGCTCATATTCAACTGGTTATCGGCAATGTAAAGGGACCAAACTCCATTAGGACTTTGTTTACCAAACGCCGTGTTCAAACCGGTAAAGGCGCTTAGATAAGGCGGCGGGGGAGCCGGAGCCGGAAGCGAAAAAGTACCGGAAGACGAAGGCCGGTAGGTTCCGGTCACGATCGGGTTCGGGATCCCCGTGGTTGCAGCATCATCAAAGGTGACGTTTACATTTGTCGCCGCACTGGTCCCACCTGCGTTGGACATTAGAACGAAGGGCCGCCCGGTCGGGCTAACCAGTAACATTTGGGTGTCCGTTGGACGCTGGTGCGAATAATTGTTCAACGTGACCTTAATGTTGCTGACCACACCCGCCATTCCCGCTACGTTAATGGTGGAAGGGTAGGGTGTTGCGGGAGCAACAAAATCGTCAAAAACGATTGCGGCCGGATTGGTAAAGTTCGTCGCCGGTGAAGCACTGGTGGTAACGTTAACACTCCAACCATTCGCGAAAAATCCGGCGCTGCCTTGACTCGCCACTTCATCCTGAACAACATAGATCTTCCAATCACCGTTGGGATTCGTGCCATTGAAGACCGACGCGAAGGTCGCGGATCCGGTCGGCGCTGGGCTGAAATATGGTCCGGCGGGCGCAGGTGCAGGGAAGGTGTCGGCGCCACCGATATTGAGATTGGTCGGGCGAATTGTTGCGGTCCCGAGTCCCGTTGAGTTCGCGCCCGTAGTCGCGGCGTCATCAAAGGTCACGGCAACATCGGCCACAGCCGTGTTGTCATTGCCAATGTCCGACGCTATGATCAGATTTGCTCCGGTTGGGCCAACCAATAGTATATCGAAACTGGGTGGACGGGGATCATTTATGCCATAGATGCTTACGGTGACCTTGGTGATATTACCGGTAAGACCGGACACCGTGATCGGCGACGGATATGGCGTAAACGGTAAGGGTACTGTTGGCGACGTGGTGGTCGTATTGATGTCAATATTGGCCGCGTTGGTGAACACCGTTTCCGGGTTCAATTCGCCCCCGCCGCCGCGCTGAGCAGTGGCTGATGGTTTCGGCAAGGTAAAGAACAGCGTCACGGCGACCAGGCCGACGGCCGCAAGCGGAATCAAATTGCGCTTGATCAAATTCGTTGAGATATACATGGGTCTCCTCACTGGGCGCGCGGTCGGGCGCGTCACGCCGGGGCAAACTGACCGGGAACTGTCTGCTAAGTTGGCCTTGGGGAAAGCTTCGAACCTAGCGTTGGCGGGCATCGTACTACTTGCCCGTCACTAGAATCAATCAAATTCTTTGTTTTCCCGGGAAAGCGATCTATCACTAAGAATTAGAGCAATACTCGACAGATCATTCTTCGTGCGGTAATTTCAACTCGCCCGTCGTCAGATCAGGACGCAGCCGCACCATGTCCTCGGCGGTGGTGGAAACACTGGGGTATTCGGCCGCTGGTTCGGTGGAAACGGTGGTCCATTGGTCGTGACCAACGTCGGGAAGTTCGATCGACCGGTCCGAATCGGGCAAGGTTGCGGGTACGCCGTCGGCCGTCTCTGGGGTCAGCAATTCAGCGACCAATCCCGTACCGCGATGTTCAACCCAATTCTCGTGAGTAACCGTCGCCAGGGCCACAACCGGGATGGCCAAGAAAATGCCCGCAATGCCGCCCAATTCAGCGCCCGCTAAGATCGCCAATATCACCGCCAACGGATGCAAATGAATGCCGCGTCCGATGATGCGCGGATAGGTGACGTAATCATGAACGATGCGCAATATACCCAGGAAAACGATCGTCGCTACGCCTTGGTTAAACGAGTAGTAGCCGGCGATCGGGGTGACGATCAGCGCAACTAACAGGGGCCCCACCAAGGGAACAAATTCGCAGAAACCCGCCAATACCGCCAACAATAGAGCGTAGGGCAACCCGATCAACCAAAACCCGATCCCACAGATCGTGCCGATCAGCAAACAGGCGATCAATTGTGCGCGAGTATAAGCCGCCAGGGTCTTGTTAATATCCTGGAAAAAATCATCCGCCCGCCAGCGCCAGCGGCCGCTCGGGAACATCCGTAGTGCGGTCAGGCGGAACATCTCAACATCTTTCAAAATGAAGAAAGTAAAGACCGGGATCAGGACCAGCCAGGGTAAGTAACCCAGTAGTGCCAAAAGAATATTCAAAACGCCGGTGAAAGCGCTTTCCCCCAGCGGTTCCAACTGGTTCAACACCTTTTCGTTAATGACCTTGCGGATGCCTTCCGGCAACCGGTGTTCATAGCCATCGCGAAACCGCAACGCGCGGTCCTTAACCGCGTTGCGGTAATTGGGCGCCTGTTGCGTTAGTTGAGTGAACTGCTCGTTTAGGATGGGCGTGGCGATGAAGACAGTCAGAACGATCGAGCCAAACAGAACGACGTAAACGATCCCGATCGCGATCCCCCGCGGCATTACATGTTGATGGCCGCGAAACCCGAACGGCCGGCGCACCAGATCGACCAGTGGCGCGATCAAGTAAGCAAAAAAGATCGACAATACGACCAGCAGGATGACCCCGGTTACTTTCTCCAACATCCACAGCGCCGCCTTAGATCCGTACCACATTACCAATGCGACGATGATCACACGCACAATCGTGCGGGTAGCGATGAGCAAAGGATTGGTCACCGCGTCGGTCAAGCGGCCGGCCAGTTGTTTGGATTCAGGAGTTTCGTTCACGGCGGGTCACCGTAGTTCTGTTCAAATTTTGGAGTAAACGCAGGAACGACGCGAGAGTAACAAGAAGCGGATGCGGGAGCAAGCAATTTGCGTTAGCTGAGAGGGGTTCGCACCGAAGTTCGCCGCCGCGAGCTGCCCTCGTTGAAGAATATATTCGAGTTGCATATCGAGCCGGTGAAACCGTGTGCGCGCGCGTCCTCGCGAGCGATGCGCGCAAAGCGCGGCAACGCGACGCACAAATTCATTCATAACAATAAGCACGCGCCGCGTGGGAAACATCGGCGAGTGCTTAATATATTGAATGGCTTCGCTGCTTGCGTTAGCCCTTACGGGCTTCGCCGGCGGGGACGCCCGCGCTCCCAGTTTTACGCGATAACTACGAATCGTGCTAATTTTCATTTGACTTGGTCTGTATACAAGGTTGTACGGCGATTATTGCTCAAAAGGAGGGGAGGTGAATTCCCTACCGGGGACGATCCTTCAATCGGATCACAAACCGCAATCCCGACCATACTTCGTTGATCGCGCAGATCTTGTTATCCACCAAACCGGTGCGCAAGCCAATGCGCCGCACAATATTCTCGTCCAGGTCGGTCGGCATCTTCGATGCCTTCTTGGGCCAAGCCAACCACAATCCGCCATTCGCCGCCAGGCGCGGTATCACGCGGGCGAGTTGTTTATTCAATTGAGTTTCGGTGGTGACGAAAACAACGGTGCAAGCGATCGAGTCATGTAAGCGCGTGGTGACGGTCGCGCCGGTGGGCAGACCGATCAATTCATCGGTGAAGTTCGCCGGGGGGTTAACCAACAGCAGGCGCGAATTCTCTTTAACACCGAGTTTGTTTACCAGCGGGGTTCCTGAATATCCGGCCATGGGCGTAAAGGGTAAGGGCGGCACCATGGCCGCCCCGGTAAGATCAATGTACGGTTTCCGCTTCTTCCGGCGGCAACCGATTCTTTAGTGGTTTCGGCTCAGCGATCAACGGTGCGGCCGGCTCCCAAACCTTCTTGCACCAGTCGGGCGGAAATTCCAAAAGTTGCAAGGCGGCTTGCGGATGCGCGGCGTTGCGCTCCAGGCGGAGTACCTCGGCCGTCACCTTTATGGTCTGTTTCTCTTCCTCGTCATAGACAGCCAGAACGACGCGGCTGCCGACGTCGGGCAGCAAGCGTTGCAGGTGGACCAGCGTTCCTTCGGGCGAGACGTTCTCCATCATACCTTGTTCGATGATATGTTCACCGACCTCGCTGTCCCATTCGGCGCGGATCGGCAAAGATATCGGATAACGCGGACCAGTTCGCCGCTCTGACGCAAGATTTCGGGCCATTGCTTCTCCTTAACCGCTTCCTTGACTGGGTAAACCGAACGAGGAAATACTTATTCGGGGGAATAAGATAACGAATAAAGCCCGAATTACAAAACCGGCAGGCGGTTAATCGTCTTGGGTCAACGACATTGCCACACGGTCGCCGTTGACTAAAACAGTGGAATTATCGACCAATTGTTGGTTTGTGTTGGCAGGAACAATGAGCGATCAGCACATTCTTGTGCCGAAAGCTCTGAAGGAGCGCTATTCGATAGCCCAGCGTAACGCGCTGGGAAGGCTCGCAAATTTCGAAGCCCTGTAAGGGAGCTACAAAGCCGATTCGACGATCTCAATCCCAAACATAACGCTCGTCATATTCAACTTCATGTTTTCGGAGGAATCCGCGAAATTCATCCTGAAATGACCTTTTCTGTTGATGTGGTTTCTGGTTGGCGATTTAACGCTTAACTTCAGCAACGCCCGATTGGCTAACGGAAAATGCGCCATGACCCGCTTGCCATTGAAACCCGCGAAACTCGGAACCCTGCGTCTTGATCCATTTCGATGAACTCTTTTTCACTTCTTCGACAACATCTGCGAGTGACCAGGTTCGATGCAGACTGAAAAGTGCATGAATGTGGTCCTCCGTTCCGCCGACTATTAGGGAAGGACTTTTGCAACCGCGAAAACAGCCCACCAAATAGGCGTGTAGTTCGTTTTCGACTTCAGGCTTGATAAGTGGTTCGCGAAACTTGGTACTGAAAACCAAGTGAACGAGCAGAGACGACAAAGATTGAGACACCTTGATAACCTCCGTTTGTTTTGAGTTGAGTTGTGAGGCCCTTTCAGGGTTTTTTGTTTATTTCGATTTCCCCGGGGCGTTGCCCCGGGCTTTTGAATGCTGCCCTTTCAGGGCGAAGAACTGGTGCCCACGCAAGCTGGACCGCGGTTATGACATCTCAGGGGGTTGGCTGCTTAGTATTCACCTGTCGGACTCGCTTGGCATCCGATCCGATCGAACGTCGGCGTCGTGCCTCTCTACTCGTCATCCTCGCGCAACGCTTCCAACACCGAAAAATCCTCCAGTGTGGTCGTGTCGCCCTTGACCACCTCGCCCGAGGCCAGTTCGCGCAGCAGGCGGCGCATGATCTTGCCGGAACGCGTTTTGGGCAGGGCGTCGGAAAAGCGGATCTCTTCCGGCCGGGCCAGCGCGCCGATCTCCTTGACCACATGCGCACGCAGTGCTTCCTTCAATTCGGGCGAGTTCTGCCGGCCGCCTTCTAAGGTGACGAACGCCACGATCGCCGAGCCTTTAAGTTCGTCCGGACGTGCCACGACCGCGGCCTCGGCCACGGCTTCGTGCGAGACCAAAGCGCTTTCGATTTCTGCCGTGCCCAAGCGGTGGCCGCTGACGTTGATCACGTCGTCCACCCGGCCCATGATCCAGAAATATCCATCCGCGTCGCAGCGGGCGCCGTCGCCGGCGAAATAAACGCCGGGAATCTCGGTCCAATAAGTTTCGCGATAACGTTCGTCGTCGCCCCAGATGGTGCGCAACATCGATGGCCACGGCCGACGGATGGTCAGGTAGCCACCGGAACCGGGCGGGACTACCTCGCCCGATTTGGTCATGATCGCCATATCGATACCCGGCAACGGCCGCGTCGCGGAACCCGGTTTCGTGGGGATCGCCCCGGGCATCGGAGCGATCATCATCGCGCCGGTCTCCGTCTGCCACCAGGTATCCA
>JBDSEC010000117.1:0-2890 GCA_039920205.1 Pyrinomonadaceae bacterium | reverse complement strand
GGCGGAAATGTTTACCGGCATCGCGCGTGAAGCGATCGCCGAACGCGGCCGCTTTGACGTGGCCCTTTCGGGTGGCTCTACCCCGCGAATGACCTACGAAATGTTGGCCAGCGAAGAGTACTCTTCGCGTGTCGATTGGCCGTTAGTTCATTTTTTCTGGAGCGACGAACGTTGTGTCGCGCCCGACAATGAACAGAGCAACTATCTGTTGGCGGCCGAGGCTATGTTGAACCATCTGCCGATCGAGCCGGAACAGATCCATCGGATGCACGGCGAAGACGAATCGGCCCAGGCGGCCGCCGCCTACGAAGCCGAACTCCGCACTCACTTTGGGTCGGACGAGCCACGATTCGATCTGATCTATCTGGGGATGGGCGACGACGGACACACCGCTTCTTTGTTCCCCGGGTCTCCGGCGGTTGACGATCTGGACCATCTCGTCTCGGCGCCGTTCGTAGAGAAGTTTCAGACCCATCGATTGACCATGACCCTGCTTACCATCAATGCCGCGGCACAGGTGATCTTTCTAACCGCCGGAGCTGCGAAGACCAACGTGCTGCGTGAAGTTCTGCGGGATGGTGATAGCGGTGCGGCCCCCTTGCCCGCGCGATTAGTACGCCCCGCGAACGGCGACCTGCTTTGGCTAGTGGATGAAGCCGCGGCGGCCAAACTTTAATGGGGTGCAATTAAAAATGGGAGTTGATAGATAACGCCGAAGGTGGATTTCTTGCGGGGGAGGCGAGTGTTTGTAGCCCCGCCTTCAGGCGGAATCGTTCCCAATTTGCTCGCTCAGGTTGTCGGGACCTATGCGCTACGGTTCCGCCTGAAGGGCTACGAACGCGGGCGGAGCTTCGACCAGCTCCCACTTTTGATTACACCCACTTTAATGCGTTTCACCCCATTTTCTTTGACAGTCGGCGGAACCGCCGCTTAGAATTTCCTGGACCGCTCCCCGTGCGCCTTTATCGCTCTACGTTCGATCCGTTCATCGCAGTTCGGAGTTTGTCCATGTTTCAACTTGCCAAGCGTTTTTGTGTTCTGGCTGTGATGGTTTTTGGTTCAACCTGGGCAACGACACCGGTCTGTGCTAAAACGGATTGGGTCCGGATCAGATCTGCCAATTTCACCGTGATCGGAAATGCCGATCTGCGACAGATGCGTGAGATCGCGACCCGTCTGGAACAATTTCGCGAAGCCACGTCTACGTTGCTGCCGACGCTGACCAAACCGTCGCCGGTGCCGACCACGGTAATGGTGTTCAATAATTTGACCGACTACGCGCCGTTTCGCCCGGGTAATGCGGCGGGTCATTTCATGCCCGGGCGCGACGTGAATTACATCGCTTTGGCGGCCGAAGGAAAGACCGCGCAGGCGCCTTACGGGATCCTTTTTCACGAGTACACCCACCAACTGTTGCACGATAGTCCAATGCGCGACATACCGGCCTGGTTGAACGAAGGGTTGGCCGAGTACTACAGCACGTTCACGGTCAACGACGACCAGCACGTAACCGTGGGCCGCGTTATTCCCGGACATCTCTTCATTTTGGGCCAGCGCAATGTGCTTCCGTTGGAGACTCTCTTCGCGGTTGATACCAAATCGCCCTATTACAACGAGGACCAAAAGCAGACCATCTTTTACGCACAATCATGGTTGTTGGTCCACTATTTGATCCAAGGTGATCAGGGTGCGCGGCAATCGCAATTGGCCCGGTTTGTTGATCTACTCTTAGCTAAGACACCCGTTGAACAAGCCTTTCAGCAAGCCTTTCAGCTGACTTTTTCCGAGATGGAACGTGAACTTCAGGTCTATGCCAAAGCCGGAGGTCAAACGACGACGACCATCGCGTTGAAGCAGAAACTGACATCAGGGATCGTGGTTTCCTCTGAACCGATCGATGAAACTGTGGCGCTGGCTTATCAGGGCGACCTGTTGTTCCACATGCATCGCGCCGAAGCCGAGAATTACCTGAAGCAGGCACTAGTACGTGACCCCAAGCAGAAGCTGGCGTTGACCTCGCTGGGACTACTGTTTGCCGATACCGGTCGTACCGATCTGGCCGCACCGATGTTGGAACGCGCACTAGCCCAGGACGGCGGAAATTACTTCTTACAGTTTCGCTATGCCGAGGCCCTGCTCCGCGAAACCGAACGCGATAATAGCTTGGTAGCGAGCTTTCCGCCGGAACGCCTGGCCCGGATCCGCGCCAGTTTGAAGACCGCGATCGAGTTAAGGCCCACGTTCACTGATTCGTATCGGGTGCTGGCTTATTTGAGTCTATTGGATAACGTCGGGGTCGCGGATTCGATCACCCTATTGCAGCGAGCGCTGGCGCTAGCTCCGGATAGGTATGAGCTGATCTTCATGCTGGGCCAGTGTTATCTCAACTTACAGGATCTGGAACGCGCCCGGACGGCGCTGGCGGCGGTAGCGAAAAATGGCGGAACCGACGAAATGCGCCGGCAAGCGATGCGGATACTCGGCAACATAACGGAACTCGAAGAGTTGCGACGAAGCTCAAAGGCTCAGGAAGTAGGTCGCGTCGTCGTTCCCAATCCGGAGACCGATCAACCGATCGATCCCGGTTTGCGCGACGAAGGCGTGCTGGCATTGCGGCCGTTGAACGAAGGCGAGATCCGCGTACGCGGTGAATTGGCCAAGATCGAATGCACCGGTGGACGTAGCGTGGTGTTGGTGGTGATAAGCGACGGTAGGACGCTGCGCTTTCATAGTGTGGATCTAAGTTCGATCAGGTTTGCTACGTATTCGACCAGCGTGACCGGCGGCATGCCCGTCAGTTGCGGCGCGCTGCCCGCCCCCAACACGGTGTTGGCCACTTACCGGCCGAATTTCAACGCCCGCAGCCGGATCGATGGCGAGGCCGTCGCCG
>JBDSEC010000116.1:0-6908 GCA_039920205.1 Pyrinomonadaceae bacterium | reverse complement strand
ATGCTGATCTGCGCGGGAACCGGTTTGGCGTTCGTCTGGTTCGCCGCCAGGGTCTATCGCGTAGGGATGTTGATGTACGGCAAACGCGCGACCTTGCCCGAGATTTTTCGTTGGGTGCGGCAGCGGTAGAAACGTCCGACAGACTGTTAGTCTGTCGATTCTCGTTTCGCATAGTTCGAGATAGATCGAACCAACGCGCTTAGGTGTGGGGCACTCGACAGGTTAACAACCTGTCGTACATTTTATGGCCATTGAGATCGAAAAAAAATATCGGCTCACTGAACTTGAGATCGGGCGGCTTAATGACCGATTGCGCGAACTCGCTGCGGTGGACCAGGGCGACGAATTCGAAGAGAACATTCTCTTTTTTGGTGGCGCATTGGATCCCGCGCGGACAGTACTGCGTTTGCGCAAGCTGAAGGGTCGAGCGCTGCTCACCTACAAAGAACGCTTTCCGTCGGATTCGGCCATCAAACATCAACGCGAAGATGAATCCTTGGTCGATGATCCCGATGCCTTGGTCGAGATTCTGGGCGCGCTTGGTTTCCGGCCGGCTTTGGTCTATGAAAAACGGCGACGTACTTGGCACGTGTCCGGCGCGGAAGTAGTTTTGGATGAACTACCATTTGGATGGTACGCCGAGATCGAAGGCGACGAAGCCTCGATCATTGCCGCGGAAACCGCGCTTGACCTGCAAGACGCAGAAGTAGAACACCTGACCTATCCCGAACTCACCAAACAACACGGCCGCCAGGTTGGCGACCTGGTCGAAGCGCGCTTTACAGTTTGATTCAACTTACGGTTACGCGCTTACGGTAAGTTGCCTTAAGGCAAAGGTTACCCGTTGCCCCCTTCCTCCGTTCCCTCTGTTACCTCCTGTTAAATTTCCTCACAAAAAAGCCCCGTTCCCTGGGAACGAGGCCGTTTTGCTCTTTCGGTGACCAAAGGGGATTACATCCCCATGCCGCCGCCCATGCCGCCCATGCCGCCCGGCATCGCCGGAGCGCCGCCGCCTTCTTCCGGCAACTCGGAAACCATGGCTTCCGTGGTCAGCATCAACCCGGCGATCGAAGCCGCATTCTGCAGCGCCGAACGGGTAACCTTGGCGGGATCGATGACGCCGGCCTTGACCAGGTCTTCGAACACTTCGGTAGCCGCATTAAAGCCAAAGTGGTCGTCTTTGTTCGCGCGGATCTTCTCGACCACGACGGCGCCTTCTTTGCCCGCGTTCTGCACGATCTGGCGCAGGGGCTCTTCCAAGGCACGCTTGACGATAGTGACGCCGATCTGCTCGTCGGGATCGCCTTCGCCATCGGAATTCGCCAAGAACTTGTCCAGCACCTTCGCCGCGCGGATCAACGTAACGCCACCGCCCGGAACGATGCCTTCCTCAACGGCCGCACGCGTGGCGTGCATCGCGTCTTCGACGCGGGCCTTCTTTTCCTTCATTTCGGTCTCGGTCGCGGCACCGACTTTGATCACTGCCACACCGCCGACCAACTTGGCCAAGCGTTCTTGCAGTTTCTCGCGGTCATAGTCCGACGACGTCTCTTCGATCTGCGCGCGAATGGTCTTCACGCGGCCGTCGATGTCGGCCGGTTTGCCGTTGCCTTCGACGATGGTGGTGTTGTCCTTGTCGATGGTGATCTTCTTAGCGCGGCCCAAATCTTCGATCTTAACGTTCTCTAACTTGATGCCGAGGTCTTCGCTGATGACCTGACCACCGGTCAGGGTCGCGATGTCCTCTAACATGGCCTTGCGGCGATCGCCAAAGCCGGGGGCCTTAACGGCCGCGATGTTCAACGTGCCGCGCAGTTTGTTCACCACCAAGGTGGCCAACGCTTCGCCTTCGACATCTTCCGCAATGATGACCATGGGCTTGCCCATCTTGGCGACTTGCTCCAACAACGGCAGCAGGTCCTTCATCGAACTGATCTTCTTTTCGTGGATCAGGATCAACGGATTTTCCAAGCTCGCCACCATGCGCTCGGCATCGGTCACGAAATAGGGTGAAAGATAACCACGGTCGAACTGCATACCTTCGACCACTTCCAAAGCGGTCTCCATCGTGCGCGACTCTTCCACCGTGATGACGCCGTCTTTACCGACTTTGTTCATCGCTTCGGCAATGATGGTTCCGATGGTGGTGTCGCCGTTGGCCGAAATGGTTCCGACCTGCGCGATCATGTCGCCCTTAACCGGCTTGGACAAACGCTTGATCTCGGCCAAGCAACGCTCGACGGCTTTGTCGATGCCGCGCTTGAGCGCCATCGGGTTCGCACCGGCGGCGACGGTCTTCACGCCTTCGCGGAAGATCGCTTGGGCCAACACGGTCGCGGTCGTGGTTCCGTCACCGGCCACGTCCGAGGTCTTCGAAGCAACCTCGCGGACCATTTGCGCGCCCATGTTCTCCAGCGCATCTTTCAGCTCGATCTCTTTCGCTACGGTCACGCCGTCTTTGGTGATGGTGGGCGAACCGAATTTCTTGTCGATAACAACGTTACGACCTTTGGGGCCGAGGGTGATCTTGACCGCATCCGCCAACTGGTTGACGCCGCGCAAGATCGCTGCCCGCGACTCTTCGCCATGTACTACTTGCTTAGCCATACTCTCTCTGATCTCCTACAAATTAGTTATCTATATTCTTAAAAAGAAAGGGCGGTAAACCGGGGACTATTTGCCCTTTTTACCGCCAGCCGCGCCTGCACGTGAGATGATCCCGAGGATCTCGTCTTCGCGCATGATCATCAGCTCTTCGCCGTCGATCTTGATCTCGGAACCGCTGTATTTACCGAACAACACGCGATCGCCCGCGCGCACGTCCAAGGTTTGACGCGTTCCGTCTTCACGGTATTTGCCTTCGCCTACGGCGACTACTTCGCCCTCTTGGGGTTTTTCTTTGGCCGAATCTGGGATAATGATCCCGCCGCGAACTTGCTCGCCTTCTTGAATGCGGCGAACGATAACGCGATCGTGTAGTGGTTTGATGCTAGTAGCCATATTGCCTGTGCTCCTTCTGAAATGCCCGAAAAACGGGGGTTAAAAGTGAAATTGATTGCAGTACAAGCCACCTCCGGAAAACACATCTAGCACTCGGAGAAGGCGAGTGCTAAATTTATAGTATGAAGGGCATGGTTGTCAAGTGGTTCAGGAAACTTGACAACGTCTTTATCACATTTCGGAGTTTAACGCTTTTTTGGGCGTTTTTTCGACGGTTTCGCCGCCACACGCTGCTGAGTCGCATACGTGACGACGCGTTTCGATAGGGTATTCCGGTGGATTCCGAGCTTATCCGCAGTTTGGGAGAGCTTTTGCTTATTACGTGCAAGCGCCTTTTGAATATATAGCTTTTCGAATTCAGAAAGGGCTTCGTCTAATCTGATCTGCCCGTCGAGCATTTGCTCGACGAGAGCTTCCAACTGGCCACGTATCTGCATTAAAGGGGGGGTCTCCTGCAGTGATCTATAAAAATCCAATATTTGGCGCGTTCTGAATTCGTTTCAACCGCACCGTTGTTAAACTTAACTAAAGATCGTTGCCGGTCAATAGCCGGTATGCTTCCAAGTATCTTTCCGTTGTCGCTAGCGCGATCTCATCGGGCAGTGCTGGCGCCGGAGGGTGCTTGTCCCACTCCAGGCTCTCCAGGTAATCGCGCACGAATTGCTTATCGAATGACGGTGGCGAACCACCCGCTTCATATTTGTCAGCCGGCCAAAACCGCGACGAGTCGGGGGTAAAGATCTCGTCGATCAAAAGAATTCGGCCGTCTTGGTCCAGGCCAAATTCGAATTTCGTATCAGCGATTATAATGCCGCGCCCGGCGGCGTAATCACGCGCGTAGGTGTAGAGCGCAAACGTGTAGTCGCGTAACCGCTCGGCGATATCCAAGCTCACGGTACTAGCCATCTCGTCAAAACTGATGTTCAAGTCGTGACCGGATTCAGCCTTAGTGGCCGGGGTAAAGATCGGTTCGGCTAGCTTTTGCGCCTCGACCATTCCCGCGGGCAAGGGAATTCCGCAGACCTCACCGTTGCGTTGATAATCTTTCCATCCGGAACCGGCCAGGTAACCGCGGACCACGCATTCGACGGGCACCACTTCGGTTCGCCGCACGAACATGCAACGCCCGCGCAATTGATCTGCGTGCGCGCGAACCGCGTCCGGCATCTCATCAACCCCGGTAGTGATCAGGTGATGCGAAACGATCTGGGCCACACGGTCAAACCAAAAGCGCGATATGGCGGTCAGGATCTCGCCCTTGCGTTCGATCGGTGTCGGTAACACGCAATCGAAGGCGGACAATCGATCGGTGGCGACGATCAGAAGATGTTGATCGTCAACCGAGTAAACGTCGCGAACCTTTCCGCGGCGGACCAAGTTCAAACCGGACAATGATGTCGTTAGGACCGGAGCAGCCATTCCCATAAAGGAAGAAACACTCTCTGTAGATCTGTAGATATTGATCGGGGAGAAGATTTTGCTCGCGGGTTGCAAGCAATGTCAAGGAATATTCCGGATTCTTAGAAACTTCGGTTTACGCAAGTGAACAAGTAGTGCTTCCAATTTGGAATTCAGCTCGGCAGCTGACCATCGCGTTGAGGCAAGCCTCACGGCGATGGTCAGCTGCCGAGCTGTGTGGTGAATCGACCCGGTTCGTTAGAATCAATCCCGGGGCTTGGCCGATAGATCCACCGGCTTCTTAAGATCAAAATACAATCGAGTGTATTGAATCTTCCGTCCGCTGAGCCAATTCACAGGGACCAAGTCGACCTGGTAATTTCCTTCCAAGACCACATCGTCGTCGAACGCCTCATATCCCAGTTCAGTAGAGTAATGGAAACTCGCGTGAAATCCCACATTCCCGGTCCGTGAGAACGTGGCCGATTTTCGCGGCGTGTTGGTCGGCCACAACCTTAGCGGATCTGAATGACCACTGAATACGGTAAATTGCCCGTACGAATTGACCAATCCAAAGGTCATACTGAACGTATCGAATCGATCGGTAGAAAAAGTATTCGGGATCGAAAACGGCTCACCGTTCGTGAAGTCGAGCACGTAGTTGCCCCATCCACCGAAAGTCACCGGGGTCCCCATTTCATCGACCGCATAAACGCGATAATAGGGTTCGCCCGAGCTTCGTTGAAATAGAATGGACATGCTCTGAACGTCAACGCGGACCGGTGTCCCGGCCGCTAACCGGTCGGCGCTTAGCGCAAAGATCCCTAGGACGATAAAGAGGGCAAAAGCCAGGTGTTTTCTCATTACGAACCTCGGCGTAGCAGAGCTGGCGCGATCGGGTGTAGCGCTGATAAAAGAATATGACTAAAGGAAGGAATATTCCCCAAATGTCGAAGCCGTTTCCACGGACACCCTCAACGCCTTAAACTGCCGCGGCTTGAGTTTCCCCGTCGGCCAATACCTCGCGCAACCGGGCGATCTGGTCCGCATGACCATGCGCGTGCTGGGCGTATATTACCAACCATTTTTCGGCGGAGTAAACGCCACTTTCGGTATGCCAACCCGTTCGTTCCCAATCGTCGTCGGTCATATTCCGCAACAACTGGATCGTTGTCGCGCGGGCACCGCGAAAAGCATCCAGCGCCGGTTCGATCGCTCGATTGTTATAGGTCAATCGCAACGCATATTCATCTTGGTCATAGCCGAAGATGACCGGATAAGCTTCGGCCAAAAGTTTGCGCAATCGCAGGGCGCTGGCCATCTCACTGTCCGCCAGATGATGCACGATCTCGGCGGCGGTCCATTTGTCCGGAATCGCACGCGTTGTCAATTGATCTGCGGGGATGCCGTCCAGGCTGCGCATGACCTCGGCATATCCGTCGGCGTATCTTTCAATCAACTCTGCGCGTTCGCTTGTTTCCATGGGACAATTCTCCGAAATGTAAAGTTAAGACAGTCATGTCCATCCACCCTTCCAGAAAGTTCGATCTTCGGCGGCAGGATGCGGATGAAGTTGGGAACCCTACTTATATTACATTTCAGGCCGGTTAGGAAAGCTCCGTTAGGCGACGCAGTCATGATCGAAACTGGCTGCGGTCAGTTGGTGGTGCCGGATTTGGGCGATATGGTTAGCGCGCGCAACGCCGCCAGCCAGGCAACCACATAAACAACCGCACGGACCCAGTTAAGCCGCACCCACCAATTTGTCAGGCTGGCAATTTCGTCGCGGCTCAGGGAAGTGACGGCGCCGCTCATCAAGCGGATAATATTCGGTACAAACCAAACGAAGGTGCATATTACTACGATAAGCGCCAGGCCCGCCCCCACCGTTCGCCATCTGCGATGACGCGGATCGGTGCGAAAACCTGAAAGCAGCGAGATTAGGGAAAGCAAGCCCAGCAAGGGCGTTGTGAACATCCAAAATCGACCTCCCGGGTCGAGAACGAATTGCGGGTTCGCCACGTTGTGCAGATGGAAAGCGATGACCGAATCCGGGGGCGCCGCGGACCATAGGGGCATCACGACCAAGGTTTCATATAAGCCACCACCGATGGTGACGCCCAACACGATAACGAAGAGCAGTAAAACGACGTCAGCGGACAAATGTTTCTGGGACATTGGTTCCTCTCCTTATTCACTAGATCTCCTAGGGTAGTGGCAGGAAGCTACGCCAAGGATGCAAACGGATCCTATTCATTAAATAAGACCCGTCTGCCGAGTGCGATGGCAAGTTTCCCGAGGCCGCCCGCGCCGGGACCGAGGCGGGCGGCTTCGAAACTATCTCGCTTGCAACGTGAAAGCCGGCGCCAGGTCGTTCGTAATGCCGAAATTCGCGGCCGTGAAACCGGCGGTGCTGCGATTGACATAGAAGACGCCCGGCGAGCCGGGGCGCCAAACTGACGGGTCGGTCTTACCGTCGCCATCGTAATCACCCGGAGTCGGCACGTCCG
>JBDSEC010000115.1:0-14356 GCA_039920205.1 Pyrinomonadaceae bacterium | reverse complement strand
GCGCAGTCACTACGTCTCGCTGGACAACCGGCTCCTTCGAAATAGAGAGCTAAGTTGGGGTGCGCGCGGCCTCTTGGCCTATCTGCTCAGCCAGCCGGACGGGTGGGAGGTGCGCAACGGCGATCTCATTAACCAAAGCCCGGCGGGAGAGCATGCCGTCAAGTCGATCCTGCGGGAATTGAAGGAGCACAACTACCTATTTCGATTCCGCGTGAAGGTGGCCGGCGGACTCTTCCGTTGGATCTCGATCGTGAGTGAAACACCCCTTTCCGAAGCTGACAAAGCCGCTGCCAGTACGGTTTCACCATCGGGTGATTTTCACCCTATGGACAGCTCTGCTCCATCGGGTGGTTTTCCATCGATGGATGAGCCATCGGTGGATGATCCATCGATGGACGGTCCACCGATGGAAAACCACCCGATATATGAATTACCGAGCCAGGAAAGACTAAGTAAAGAAAGACTTGTTAAAGCTGATGAAAGACCGAATCCACTAAACGGCGCGACGGCGCCGGGCGGCAAACGGGCCGCGAATTTAACCGCAATAGATCAGTTTTTTAAGTGAAGGGAACTATGGCAACCGCAGAAACTATCAAACAGACTCTGGCCTTCCTAATCGAAAACACCGTTCCCGTCGGCGACACGCTCACGGCCGAGCGGATCCGTACTTTTGCCGAGGCGTGGGAAGACACTCCGGACGACGTTCTGCAGAGCGCCGCCCGCCGATATGTGGTCGAGGCGAAGTTCTTTCCTAAGCCATACGAATTCCAGCAGGTCCTGAATCGTCAATTGCTCCAAGTGCCGGTACCGACCGAACTGCGCCTCACCGCGGTCCAGCGCGATCGCTGGGTGGAGCTGGTCGAGGACGGTATGGACGAGGCCGCCGCCATGAAGGCGGTTGCTAACTTCACCAGCGAGGAGTTGTGCACCTGTGGCGACCCGTACGTGATCCATCTCGATCAGGACACCGGCACCCATATTTTTGGCGAGTGCCACCAACGCTTCAATTTAACCGGCGATCGCGATCCGGACGGACCCAAGACCTGCTTGTGCGTTCGGTTTGAGCCTGCGGCCGTAGCGAAACGGAGGGTTGCATGATCGAGCATAAGGTTGAACGCGAAGTCGTGATGATACCGGTCGGATTGATCGATCCGCATCCGGACAATCCGCGGGGCCCGGTGATCCCGGACGAGGTGGACGGTCTAGCCGATTCGGTTCGATCACTCGGTGGTTTTCTCCAGCCATTGACCGTCATGCCGCAGGGCGATCGCTTCACGTTGGTGATGGGGCATCGTCGCTTTGCCGCCGGCAAGCTCCTGCGATTGGAAGAGGTGCCATGCATCGTTGCCCAGTTCACTCCGGAACAGGCGCTCGACGTGATGATGGTCGAGAACATCCAGCGCAAGGACCTCAGTCCACTGCAGGAGGGAAGGGTCTATCAGCGACTGCTGTCGAACGGCATGTCCTTCATGCAGATCGTCCGTAAGTTTGAGGCTTACGGGATCAGCCGGGTGCGAGTTCAAAGCCGCGCTCAACTGCTCGACCTGGATCCTCGCGTGCAACCCTATTTCGATAACGGCACGTTGCAGATCGGTTTGGCCGTCCGCCTCCGCACTCTGCCGGCAGCCCAACAAATTGACATCTGCACCCGGGCGGTGGAAGGGAACTACTCGGTCGCTCGCGCGGTGGAGTTGATCGACGGTCCGGAACAATCCCGGTCGAATCGCGGTCCGGTTACCCGGCGGAAGTATAGCTACGGCCGTAGGGCTATCCCGCTGCCGCACGGATCCCAGGGAACGCGTTCTCACTGTCTCGCAACACTTGCCGACTTGGGCGGGTCGATCACTCCAGAAGATCTAGCTCAGTTGTCTCCACAAGCCTGCGAGACCTGCGATGAGAAGGACCTTCCAGAGATCTGCAAATCCTGCCCGCTAACCCGGCTGATCAGCCTGCTGGTTGCACAGAAGGAGGCCACCAATGGCAAGTCTTAACTACTGGACCAAAGAACGCGTGATCGAGGGACTAAAAAGGTTCCACGCGACCTTTGAGGAGTTGCCGCGGAGCGCGGCAGCTTACAACGCCCTGCGCCGATCATTGGCTGAACCGCAGGTCTATCCACCAGTGGGTAAGGTGTCCCGGTACTTCTCCAGCATCTTGGCCGGTTGGGTCGAGGCCGGTTTGATGACCAAAGAAGAGGCCGGCAAAGGACTCGCGCGAGCCGCGTGGGGAGCCCACTCTCGTATCAGTCTCGACCATTTCGTGAACACGACCCGTGGGTGCGTTACCGCGCGTGACGCACAAATGGCCCTCGGTCTAACTCCGGGCGTTTGGTCCTCACTCCTTAGCCGGCGCGAAGATCTGCGCCAAGCCTGGGACGAGCGAAAGATCTCGCCTGTGCTGCACTCAGCCAAGGCCATTCATGGCGCCAAGCTCGAACTGGAATTCATCGCTCATCACGGCGTTGCTTCCAACCAACACGAAGCAGTGTTGAAGGCCCTGATCGAATCCCTCGGGGGAGGTGCCTCTTGAATTTCCTAATTTTGCTGGCCGGTGTGTTGATCGGATTGATCATTGCCCGTGTCGTTTCTATAACCCGTGGCCTAGCCACCTTAACCGTAAAAGGAGCTTCTTTCATGCGTACATTCCAGGCCACCCGGCCAGACGAACAGATCCGGGTCGTCCCCGGCACCGTTGTCGACGGCGAAGGCAACGTAATCGATCCACAACCGCCGCTGCTGATCACCGTCGAGTCCACCGACACCAGCGTCGTCTCGCTGGAGCAGGACCCGAGCGATCAAACCCTGATCAATATCCACTATGGCGCGCCGGGCACGGCCGTCATCCGCGCCCGGATCCAAACCGCGGACGGTTCGATCTCGGAAGTTATCGAAGAGACGATTCGCCTGACCGTGGGTGATCCCGCTGGCATCGCGGCCGGCACCTTCGTTTTCCCGGATGACGCGCCCGTCGCGGTTCCCGAACCGCCGGCTCCGGTCGAAGACCAGCCCGCTCCGGTCGAGGACCAACCAGCTCCGACCGAGCCACTGGCGCCGGCCGACGAAGTGACCGAAGAGGCTGTGACCGATACGGGCGACGAGCCGCATCCGTCCGAGTAAACCCAGGAGCGACACCTGCTTGCATGACGAACTAACGGGCGCAGTGGTGTGACTTTGGGGGTGGAGAGCAACCTCCAAAAACTATGGGACGCAGTTGGAGAGGTAACGATGCTTCTTTTCTCGATGGATACCTTGACAGCAAAGCGGCGGGGCCGTGAACAAAGGGAGTATTGCTTCGCCGCTGAGACGGAAATCAATGCGGCTTTGGTCCACGGTCCAGTCTTCGCTCGGCTGGAAAGCAATGCTGACGCCGGGCCCTTCATCGTCCATGACGTGGCGGTAGCTGATTACGGTCATGGGAGCTATGGCATCGACGTCGAGGTGCTCGAAGGTTGGCGGGGTAGCTCCTTGGTGTTGTGCACTTGCGAGGACCACAACGTGATCGAAGTTGAACGCGAACAGTAAAAGCTATGGCGCTTCAGTACAAATTTGTGCCAATGGACGAATGGCCGGGGAAGGCGACTAGGAATCGACAGTCGTCGAAGTTCGGCACGCCGTGGGCAAAGACGCAACAAGAACTCGAAAGGGAACTCAAGCACGTCGGCTATCGAATCGGTTCGGTTGCGTTGCATACCTTTCACTCACCCTACGATGTGCGGCAGGACGGTGGCCTTCGTTCCAATGTGCGGATGCCGAGCAACCCCGGCGTGATCGTTAAGTTCACCCGAACGGACTCAAACAAGATCGTCGCAATGCAGTTTGCCTGCGACCGGTTCCTTCAATGGAAAGACAACGTACTAGCGATCGGTCGCGCTATGGCAGCGCTCCGAATGGTGGACCGGTACGGCGTCACCAGCGGCCGCGGTAAAGCTTCTCAATACGAGGGATTCCGCCAGCAGCTCCCGCCGGCGATCAACTTGGGCGGGATGAGTGTCGATGAGGCAGCGATCTATCTCGCGCGGTTCGGGACTCATCAAGTGCCGTGGGAAACGATCCGCGATAACCGAATTGTCTTTGATGTAGAACGTCGAACGGCCGCGATGAAAGCGCATCCCGACAAAGGCGGATCGCACGACGATATGGCGAAGGTCAATCTGGCGGTCGAAGTCCTACGACAAAACTTTGCAGAACAATCATGAGCGAATTCATCACCGTAACCAATTCGGAGTTTCACGAAGTCCTAAAGACGGACGCGGCCGAGGGATTGACCAATTGGACGATCAGCCAGTACGCCCGGCGGGGTGACATCGTCTGGCTTTACGTCACGCGGCCGGTGATGGCGATCGTGGCAATGGCGATCGTCTCGGGCACTCCGAAGCTCGACCAGAATCCGAACAGTGAATGGTTCGGCTTCTATCTGGCCGACCTGGAAGATCTGGTTATGCTTCGGGTCCCGATCACTCGTGCTTCGCTGTTGCAATTTGCGCCGACGTGGGGGTACTGGCGCCAGCCGCGGCAGAGCGTACAGGTGCCAGCCGAGTTCGAAGACAAGATCTGGGAGATCGGAATGTGAGCCCACAGGAGCGAATGACCACGTCCGAATTCCTGCGCCGCGAGCAGGAGTTAAAGGTCCGAAGACCGCGACGGACGAAGCGGGATTACAAGCAGGACCTGCTGAATCAAATGCGGATGGTCGGTCTGCCCGCGCCTGAGACGGAGCAGTACTTCCACCCGAAGCGCAGATGGAAGTTTGATTTTCGGATCGGATTGGTCGCGATCGAGTTCGAGGGCGGGATGTTCGAGAAGGATGGTGTAGCGCAGACCGGACATGGTTCCTTAACTGGCCTATTGCGCGACCAGGAAAAATATAACGAAGCGCAACTGCTCGGATACATCGTGATTCGAGTCAACGCCAAGACGGTCGGTAACGGCCAAGCGCTTCAGTGGATAGAACGGGCGGTAAAGAGGGAGCGAGAGAGTCGATGAACGAACGAGGCGAAACACTGTTTGGCGAACGCGAGCGGAGAGCTTCGATGCAGATCGATCTGGTGATGATCACCTGCCGGCACTGCGGGGCCAATCAGCCAAAGCTCAAAGCGGTGATGGATGCGTACACGTGCGTAAAGTGTGGCGACAGCATCTGCATAACTTGCGGTTGTACCGACCACGCGCCGTGCGTCAGCGGCCACCCCTTAGACATCCATCCCGGAACGCCCTGCTCGTGGGTCGCTCCCGGCCGCTGCAGCGCTTGCGAGGCAGAACTGCAGGCGACGGTTAAGGAAATCTGGCCGGACACGGTGATCGGATGATCAAGCGACACGAAGCCATCCTTTACACCTTCCCGCAGGTCTTCTTCCGGTACTGCTCGGTGTGGGATTTCGTCCGCGGCTTCTACGGAATGAACAACGACGAGAGCAGTTACTGGTTAGCGAAGATGGCGAACCAGCCGAAGGTCGAGGTGCCGTATTGCTACATCGTGATCGGCAACCGGATTCGGTACCGCGCACAGATCGCGGGGTTCGAACCGGGCGGGCCTCGCACGTTCCCCGATGGCCACACCCAGACCGCGAAAGGTTGGATGATCTTGACCGCGCCCGTTATTAGCGCACCGTACCCGATCAAGCGGCGTGGCTTTCAAGGATTTCGATACAGCGAATTCATTTTCTAATTATGAGTACACCAGAACAATCCATGGTCGACCGCACGCAGCGGCAACGGCTGATCAACTTCTATACCTCGGCCGTGATCGACGTGGAGAACATCTTCACGCGGGCGACGCGGTGGAATAACGAGCCGGGCCGGTCCGCGCAGGACATGATCGACCCGGACCCGAGCGGCAACCTTGCGATCAGCCTGCAGGACCTGAAAAAGCAGCTAGCGGGTCTGGAGGGTAAGTGATCGATCACGGAGAAGGGAGGTCAAAACCATGCCGAGTGAGGTCGATAAGCAGCGAGCTTGTTTCATTCTAGGCGCTGTCACCGGGATTCTCTTGTGCTTTGTGGCGGCGCTGTTCGTGTGGGCGGAGTGATTAGGAGTCTGCTGTGGATCAGCAAGCCATCTTGAAAGTGATTCGGACGCAACGCGCTGATGACAGGGCACGAGAAGCCCAGGCTCAGCTCGAGGCGAGCGGTGGGTCGGTGGAGATCCTCGGTAACGGACAGGGATGCAATTCGATTCGCATCACGATGCCGTCGGGCGAGGTTACCACTGGCATCGTTTGCTTTGGTCGCGGATCCAGTCGTCGCTGCGAGGTGTGCCGGAAGAATACGTCCGTCGCGCAGTGCGACTACCCGACTGGTGACGCATGCAAATCCTGCAAGGGCAAGGGCAAACGCGGCGGTGGCAAATGCCATCCCTGCGCCGGTAGCGGTTTCGGGATGTGCAACAAGCATCTGTGTAGCGAGTGCCGTGGCCACATCGAACCCGATGAAGATTACTGCCCGGATCATCGAGTGCCGGCCGGGTTACCGCCTTTGCTTAAGCGCGAGTCGTGCAGGTGGACCACCGAGCCGACGCTGTTGCGCCGCGATTGTTTGCGCCAGCAATGCACGACCTTGATCGAGTACGGCCAACGGGTCTTGTTCTTTGCGAAGCGGCATCGTGCGATGTGCTCGGATTGTGGCGAGGAGTACTTGGATATGACCGCGCTGCCAAGCAACACGAACGTGGTGGACATGCGATCGCGCAGGTTGATTGGATGAACCCAACCGGGGAAGAAGCGGAACGAGGAATGCTCATTTTTATGGGCTAAATTTTTTAAATATTCTGCGTCTGATAACAACTATTACACCGGTAAATCGTTATCAGACGCGTTGGAGGGATTCTGCGATGGAACAGCAAGCAGTAACACAGAACGCGAGTCAATTGTTTGTGCCAACGGGCGTGCATCTGCCTTCGCCCAACACGGTTTACATGCCGAACATTAAGGGTACGTCGATGCCGTTCCTCGCCAAGGGTCCGGCGGCTGACACCTTTCCGCCGATGCGCGCGGCCGTGCTCGCGGGCGCCGGCTTCGACTTTCTGGCCACGCTTGGCGACATGATGCGGCCGCAACATTTCGTCTCGACCAAACCAGGCGTTGCGCTCTACTCAAATCATAAGATCGGCCGTGCGATCGACTTCAACCAGGGCGATCAGCGGTATTTGCTGGTACCCGAGATCATCGGTGGCCGGCAATACTGGCGCACCTACCTAAAGTGCTCGGAGCAGGACGGCTCGCTTGGAGCGCACCGCCAACTCCACAGCGACATCATGGGCAACCAGACTGGCTACTTCTTCGATTTCACTGCGTGCGCGGAGTCGTTTGGCTGGCTGCGGATCCCCGCCTGGCGAACGTGGAGCAACAAGGGCCCGGGTTCGAACAAGCGTGAGTTTTGGCACTACCAAAACATGAAGGATCGCAATGGCCACCTGCTGACGTGGCAAGAGGGCTACGACTACCTCTATTCGAGCAAAGCGATCGGGACGCTGCCGGTTCGGCTTCCGGACGATCAACGCATCATCGGTCTTAACGATCGGGGCGAGGACGTGAAGGCGCTCGAGCTCCTGCTTTACAAGCTCGGGTTGATCAATCAGGCCGACATCACCGGCATCTTTGCCGATGGTGACCTGCAGGCGATCTGCCATTTTCAGGAGCGAAACGGCTTGAAGCGAGACGGCCGCGTTGGTCCCAAAACCATGACCAAATTGGTCGCGGCGGTCGGTTAAAGGAAACAGTCATGGACAATCTGATTCCCCTTGGTGTCGAGGCCGGGGGTCTCGACACCAACAAACTTCGTTTGCAGGCCGACGAGATCATCGCCGGTTTGCAGGACGAGGAGCTGTGGCCGGACGAGAAGGTTTACGATCTGCGGGCCTACTCCCAGGAGTTGGGCTCGCAGGCCTGGCGGGTGCAATGTGCGTGCGATGCGGCGCTCCTCGCCCGTGCCGAAATGCACCTCGGCGGCCGCGGCCGGGCCGACGAAGCCGGTACCGGCTCCCGGGCGCTGGTGCGGCAGTTGGCGAAGCAGCTAAACGTAACCGCCAAAACGGTTTATCTCAATATCCAGATCCACAATACCTTCCTCGCACAAACTGGTCACAACGTTGTGACTAGTTTTGATATTTTGCCCGAGAAGAGCTTTTACATCGCTGCACTCGGCGCTCCGGATCCCCAAAAAGCGATCAGACAGATCGCCGAAGCGAAGGCCGCGGATCCCTCGCTGTCGGTCCGGGATGCCAACCGTCTGGTGCGCAATTCCCGGAAGGAGCACAAGCGGCTTACGGTCGGACCGGCGCTGAAATCCATGCAGGTTCAGGCCGATCGGGCCTTCATGGAAGAGCTTCGCCGCACCTTGAATGGTTTGATGGAGCGGTGTCCCACTCCGAGGGTCGCGAATCAGATCCACCGGTGGGTTGGCTGGACGAATGACGAACTTGACCGCAATCCGGAGCGCGATCGCCGGCGCGTGATCAACGCGTGGGAGTTGGGCGCCTATACGGCCACCGATATGGCGAACGAAACCGGTATGGATCCAGATTACGTCGAGGAGATCCTCGAAGATATGAAGGACAAAGGCCTCGCGTCCTGGGCTCCGCAGGGCAAAACGGAAGCCGCGCGCGGTGCGAGAACCCGGGTGTGGGAAATCGACGGCAAATACATCGATTCCCTTCACGACTAGGCGTCGGGCGCGAGGATGATTCCGGACTCCCGGTCCGGGAATGCGGCCTCGAGCGCCCGGCGCGCCGCGCAGTAGCGAACTCCCTCGGTAGCGGTCAGGAGCCGCACCAGCGCGGCGGCTTGTTCACAATCGTCGTAGCGTTTGGCGATCGTATCGACATCAACTTGGGGTCCATTCTCTAGCAGATCAACTTCCATGACTCATTTCCTTGGCGGGTATTCGTTGCATAGGTGAAACAGTCAGGAGAATAACCCGCCCGAATTCCCGCCGTCAACCAAAAAACCATCCGCATCACGTGACGCACGTGGCCGCAAAAGAGAAAAATTAAAGGTTGGTCGCTGGTAGTCTCGCGCCCGTTCACAGAACCCTTTTTATTTAACTCGCGAAAGGAGCAAACAGTGTTAACACCCGCAAAGATCGTCATCATCAGCGCGACCGTGATGGGGATCGTCCAGTTGTTGAAAGCGGCCAACTTACCGGCCAAGCTCGCGCCCGTTGCGGTGGTCGTAATCTCCGCAATTTGTCTGATTCTGTTCGGCTGGTCGCAAAACGATCTCAGCCGGGCCAGCTCTTTCGATTACTTTGCCACCGGCATCACGATCGCATTGAGCGCCATGGGCTTATTCGGCCTTGCGCAAAAGGGCATCGAGGTGTCTCAACCGCTGCTCAATAGCAACGCCGCGAAGATGTTATTGATCTTCGGCGTTGCCAGTGTGCTGCTGCTGACACAGACCGCCTGTCCGGGTAAGGCGAAGGTTTCGATCCAAGCCGCGGCCGAGGCGTCGAAGGATCTTGGCGGCGGAACGCGCGATGTCATCAAGGCCGTGCGCCAGGCCTACGAGAAAAACCTGATCTCGCTCGAGCTTAAGAACAAACTTGCCGACGGGTTGGGTCTTATCGCGACCGGTGGCCTGCATGGTACGCAGGTGATCGATGCGCTAAACAACGAATTCGGCGGTGATATCAATCGCGTGCCCTCCGAGGTATGGACCAACGCGGCTAAGTTATTTGATGACGAAGTCGTTCGGCCCTTCCTCGACCTGTTGCGTGACCTGAATACGATCACTCCGGGACAATCGCTTAGTATCCGGATCGCACTCTCGGCCGTCCGCAGCGCCATTCTTACCATTGCCGTCGTCTTCGGCCGGCAGAACAGCCTCGATCGCCAATTCAAACAATTCGAAGGCGGTCAGGTGCTCGCGCTCGCGCGACTGGAGGTGCGCTTTGGCTGATCAATTCGAATGGATCCCCATCCTGACGGAACTTGGGGAAGCAGAGGTCGCCCGATTGATCGAGCGATCGCCGGACACCGCGGATGCGATCCGCCAAGCCTACGCACATTGGAAGGCGGCACAAACCGAGGCCGCGAATCTTAGGGAGCTTGGAAACGACCAATAACCTGGCCATGGTTTCTGAGGTGATTCACAAAACAACCGAGATAGCCGGCGCGTCGAGATCATTTCGGCACGCCGGTAGTCTCCTCCAGTCGTTCCTTTTACCGACCGGCATGGGCGGTGGTTTCAGCGCGATGATCCTCCAAGCGACCAACTGGCAACATCCAACCGCGGTCGGCGCCATCGTCGCGGCCGTGGTGACCCTGGCCACGGTTGCCGTTCGCAACTGGTTTAGTGATCGCCGGGACAATCGCGCCGAGCGGGCCAAGATGTTCGACCGGTTCGATGCCATGCTGAATGATCAGCGGGAATCCTTTCGGGAGAGCTTGAAGGACGAGCGTGAATCCTTTGCGGCGCGGCTGGCCGAGGAGCGACAACGCCATGCGTCCGAAGCTCGGATGCGTCATCACCAGGCCAATATCGTAAGTAGCTTGAGCCTCATTGTTCAGGGTTTGAGCCAGACACTTATCGACGCAGGTATCAAGATCAATCAACCGCAGCTCGCCCTTCCCTATCCGGATGACGAGACTGACGGCTTCGTGGACGATCCAAACAAATCATGATTTCCAAAAGAGCCACCCGGCTAAAACTCGTTGCCGGCGAGACCATTACGCTGCCGATCGATAAGGTGTTACCCGATCCGGCCAATGAAACCGTGCATCCGGAGCGCCAGATCGAAATGCTCCGCGGTTCCCTGCGCAAGTTTGGACAACAGAAGGCTGTCCTGATCGACACCAAGGGCATTCTGATTTGCGGCCACGGTGTGCGCGAAGCGATGTTGGCGGAAGACATGGTCGACATTCGCTGCGAGGTCAGTGGCCTAACCGCCGTCGACCAAGCGGGCTATCGCGTAGCGGACAATCAGCTAAACAAGTTGTCCTTTTTCGATGAAGAGATCTTGCGCGCCAACCTCGCGCCGCTAGTGCGTGAAGCAGGATTTGACTCCGAGGTCCTCGGCTTCGAGTCCGCCGAGTGGGAGCAGCTCCTCGCCGGTACTTGGAACTCCAAACCCGCGATCGATCCGGACACCATCGGCGATTACGATCCGAACGCAGAGACGTTTGTGATCAAGATCGTCGGCGTCAAAGCGGTCGATCGGGATCGCGTGCTGCAGCTCGTCACCAAAGCCCTCAAAGGCACGGAGTATGAAGCGGAATCCTACTAAGATCCCGCTCCTGCCGCTGCTGTCGTCCTATGCGTATCTACGCGAGGAACCGGCTGCCCGTGAGTTGGCCATGTCCCGGCCAGACGTAGAGCTGCTGCTCGACTGCGGCGCCTTCACCGCACTCAACGCCGGCAAAGAGATCGCGTTGAAGGATTACATAGCCTTTCTGCACGAGCACAAAGCCAACCTCTTCGGTTACATCGCACTCGACAAGCTGCAAGACCCGGTCACCACGGAACTCAACCTTAAGATCATGCTGTCCGAAGGATTGAAGCCGATCCCGGTTCACGTCCTCGGCGACACCGAGCGCCGGATGGATGAACTGTTCGAGTACTCCGACTGGGTCGCCTTCGGAGGCCTCCGCCGGCCGCACCGCGGGCCTGCCCCGACGTCGTACGTCAAACAGAAAATGACCTGGGCGAAGGGACGGAAGGCGCACTGGCTCGGCTACACCCAAAAGCGAATGCTCGAAACCTTTCGGCCGTACTCCTGCGACTGCAGCAGTTGGGCCGCGGGCGGAATGTACGGACGTGTTCTCTGCTACTTGGGCAATGGCGAATGGATCACCATGAGCTATGCCCAACTCCGGAAAAACAAGCTTCATGACAATCCAAAGGTTCGCCGCGCTCTCGACTATTACGAGATCGAAGTCCGCGACCTGCTGGATCCAGCGCATTGGCATAACGGCAACGCCGGCGCCGAACTGCCCGCGGCTCAATGCGTACTGATGAAGCTGCCCGCACGTTCCTTTGTTCGCTATGTATTGGAATTTCGCCGGAAGTTTGGAACCCGGTTTTTCATCGCCTGCCATGGAAAGCAGGTCGATCTGCTGTTGAACGCTTATGACCTCGTTAAACGAAAAGGCCTCGGCCCTGAAAATTAAAATATTCGTAACGACATCATTTGCCGGCTTTCATTGCTGGCCGGAGGCGCCGCCCGAACACGAGTACTTGCGGCATCGCCATCGGCATCTGTTTCAAGTCCGCGCGGAGAAAGAAGTCAGCCACGCGGATCGGGACATCGAGTTTATTGAATTGAAAGCCTGCGTTGACGCCGCGATCGAGCAACAGCGCGGCGAGCCGGAAACAGCAACTTGGTCCTGCGAAACGTGGGCAACCTACCTGCTGCAATGTTTTGGTTTATCGAAATGCGAGGTAAATGAAGATGGAGAAAATGGAGCGATCGTGGAGGTGGACAGCATTCCTGATTGGGCTCTATCTCGGCGCGATCGTAACCGCTAACTGGTTAGTGACGAAGTTCGGGCAGAGCGCACTTCCCTTCACCGCTTTTCTATTGATCCCGTTCGACCTCGTCATTCGAGATCTTATGCAGGATCGATGGCAGGGGCGAAAATCAATTGCTTTGCGCATGGCCGCGTTGATCACCGTTGGAGGCATGATCTCGATCGCAACCGGGACCGGCGGTATCCGGATCAATGTTGCTTCATTTGTTGCGTTCACCGCGGCCGCGACGCTCGACGCGCTCACCTACCAAACGATGATCAAGTACGGCCGCATTGCCCGGATCAATGGAGCGACGGCCCTGGCCGCGCTGACAGACTCGATCATCTTCGCATTCCTCGCTTTCGACTTCATTAGCTGGCCGCTCGTCGGCGCGCAGTTCGCCATGAAGGTCGCGGGCGGGTTCGTCTGGTCGCTGGTGATGTACCGCTTCTTCCGTCCGCCGAGCAAACCTTCGCGGGTGATATGGGGCCGGGTTGCCCACACCGCACTCGGGCCGCGTCAAGTTAGCGAACAGCAGGCGAAGCAATTCCTCATCGTTGCCGAAGGGCCCATCACTGAGCTGAGCCATGTGGCCAAGATCGAATGCCTGCGATGCCCTGGGTGCGGCGCTGACGCCGTTCCGAGAGGCGAAAAGTTCTGCCTAAATTGTGACTACTTCGAATGCACCGTGAACCCGCCACCAACAAATGACCCGGTTAAGGAAGTTGGCGAATGGTCTGACCGCGGTCAGTTCAGCGAGCAACCCGTTCATTACGTGGACGGAACAACGCCGGCAGATCGAAAAGCAATGGAGGAGCGCCATGTTTGAGATCCGGAAGCAATTCGAATTCTGCGCCGCGCACCAGCTCAAAGGCCTGCCGCCCGAGCACCAGTGTGGGCGCCTCCATGGTCACAACTACGTGGTCGAGATCGTCCTTCGCGCACCTTCCGCCAATATTCACGGCTTCGTGGTCGATTACGGTGACCTGTCTCCGTTGAAGGAAATGCTTGACGCCGGGTTCGATCACCGCAATCTCAACGACGTGATGGAGCAGCCCACCGCGGAGAATCTCGCGGCCTTAATTCATAAGTGGGCGATCGCTCGCTGGCCGGAAACCTACGCTATCCGGGTTAGCGAAACGCCGAAGACATGGGCTGAGTACTGTCCGCGACCCGACCTCGCGGACTTGAGAAATGCGCTCATCCGCATCAACGCGACGCTATCCGAGATCGAACCAGCGCCGTCCCCGACCTACGTTGTTTCAGGAGGGGTAATTGACTAATGCGAACTGATCTAGTTATCAGCGAAATCTACGGCCCGGTGATCCAAGGCGAAGGCCCGCTCGTCGGTATGCCCACCATCTTTGTCAGAACGGGCGGCTGTGACTTCGCCTGTGTCTGGTGCGACTCGATGCACGCCGTCGACAAAGAACGTTATGGCGATAGTTGGGAACATCTTTCGACCAACGATGTGTTGGATACGATCCTGACCCGTTCACGCGGCTTCCCCATGCTGGTGAGTCTTTCCGGAGGTAACCCGGCTTTGATGCCGTTTGCCAAGTTGATCGAAGAAGGCCAGGCGATGGGCTACACCTTCGCGCTCGAGACCCAAGGATCGATCACCCGTGATTGGTTCGCGTCGCTTGATTACCTCGTATTGTCGCCTAAGCCGCCCTCGGCCGAAGTGCCGGCGTTCAATCTCAATCGCCTCGAGCAGTGCGTGGTAATGGCCGAGAAGGGACGGAAAGTGCAGATCGCGATCAAAGTTGTGGTTTTCGACAACGCGGATTATCAGTTCGCCCTCGCGTTCCGGGACTGGGTAAAAGATCGTCCGCACATCCGGGTCTATCTACAACCGGGTACGCCAGCGTCAGTACCGAAGCATTGTGTGACTACCAACCTGGCCACCGCGCATCTG
>JBDSEC010000114.1:0-6190 GCA_039920205.1 Pyrinomonadaceae bacterium | reverse complement strand
AAGCTAGGGCAAACGTAGGAGTGTCCGAGTGAACTTCGCGTTGGTGGATGGTGCAGTTCTTGTGACCATGTAAAAACTCGATCGGGTCTTCGATCGTGACGACGTGATAGTGATGGATGTCATTGATCATATCGATCACGGCAGCGAGCGTAGTGCTCTTGCCCGACCCGGTTGGTCCGGTAACGAGGACGACACCGTTCTTTAGATCACATATCTTCTGCAATTCGATCGGCAAGTCAAAGTCGGACCACGACGGCGCTTTCGACGGGATCACGCGCATGACAATGGCTATGGTGCCGCGTTGTTTGAAAATGTTTACCCGAAAGCGGGCGATGCCCGGCGCACTGAATGAAACGTCGGTCGAACCCAACTTTTCCAACGCCTCGACCTGCTGCGTATTGCCGGCCAGGATCACCTTGGCGATTCCCGCGGTGTGCGCCGGAGTAAGCTTTTCGAGACCAGGGATCATTACCGGCTGGAGCTTACTGATCAACTCGACCTGCGGCGGCCGCCCGGGTGAAAAGATAAGATCGCTGACTTTGTTAGATACAGCCAGCATCCGTTGAAGCACGACCAGAAAATTCGGCACCGCCGGTTGGTTGGCCGGCAGATTCGTGGATGGAACCCCTTGATTTTGCATATTTTAAAGAGGGTGCTAGGTGTCAGGTGCCGGGTCCTGGGTCAAGGAGTTTCTTTCCCCAACACCCAGCACCTGACACCCGACACCCTCTCAGTGTGTTAACGCGTAAACGACAATATTAACCCCAAAACGAGTGTTATCATTGGCGGCGAAACGCTTGTTACTCCAATCGTAATTCCATTCACAACCGTAATCCTTATTGGAATATAAGACCGCGATCCGGCCGTCGATCTCGATCGCTTGCAGATAGTCGTGGACGACATCGTCGCCCCAACCATTCAATTCGTGCGTGGTGGCCGGAGGGCCTTCCGGGAACTGAAAAAAGACCGAGTAAAGCGTATGGTCTTTCGGCAATTTATGCATCTGCTCTTTGGGATGGTCCAGGATCGCTTTGATCTCGTTCTCGAACGTCTTGGCAAAGGTGCCGTCCACATCGTGGTTGCAATCGTCCACGAACATGAACCCGCCATTTCGCAAATACCTCCGCATATTCTCGCGCTCGGTCTCGTTAAAGCGGATCAATTTGTTGCCCGTCAAATAGATGAAGGGATGGTCGAAAAGCTTGGATGAACCCGCATCGACCACCGTTTCATTCGGATTCACACGCATCGAGGTGTATTCCACCAACGAATTCAGGATATTCGACGGCATCTTAGGATCGGCGTCCCAATTACCCGATCCATAACGGAGGCGCGCGAAGGTGAATCCCGCGGCCGGAAGTTTCGGAAACGGTTCGGGAGCTGCGGTTATGCCCTTTACCAAGTCGGCCTGGGCCCCAGCAACGACCGCGACGGCACCCGCCGCCACTAATGAATTACGGACGAATTTGCGCCGATCCATGACTAATTACCTCCATAAAAGTATGATGCCAGCTTACTTTATGAGCGAACCGGATCAACTATCCGAGTCCGGTTAAAACCAAATAATCATTGACTCGCGAACCGTAGAAGGCTAGGCTAATTGGGTCGGGATCCTACCTTCGGGAATCCCCGCAGCATCTCCTTTTGGTTCCATTTGGTCGCGGTTGCGCGGTCTAGAAAAGTCGCGAACAACTATAGCACGAGTCCCGTACATCATATGGATGCTGTACCCGGGTGTTCCAGCGTTGGCTGGCCCCGTTTCCGAAAAAGCGAGGCGCGTAAAAAAATGGCTACCTACAGAGACCCGATCAGATGTTTTGCGCCACTTGAAGTCATCGAACGCCTTTTGGAGATCCGCGCCGATGCGGGCTTTCCGCCGGCGGTTTTCCTGCTCAAACCCGAAGACTTGGCCGACTGCTTGGATGCTTACGGCTTTGATGTTTATGCCTTTTCCCGCACCGAATCGGCGATCCATTTTGGCGATTATCACGCCCCGCTGGTGCCCGGTGGTGACCATGCTCATTGTTCCCTGACCGCTCACTAAGAGCGGTCTAGACAGTGTGTTCGACCGCTTTGATCACGAACAGAGTAACGTCGTCATCCGAGCCGTGCCCATCCGTGTATTCCATCACGTCCAAACGGATCGAGTCGATCAAGCCTCGGGCACTCAACTCTTTCCCCTCGATCACTAACTTTGACAACCGATCCAACCCGTATTCAACTCCCTTTTTGTCAACCGCTTCGGTCAGACCATCCGTATAAAGCACCAGTATGTGTCCCGGATCTAGGGTTAAATAGTATTCGTGGTAGCGCGTATCCAAAAACATCCCCAACGGCAGACCGCCGCTATCAATAAACCTTATCTTCCCATCCGGTTGAAGCAACAAAGGTGGATTGTGCCCGGCATTAGTGAAAGCCAGGGTACGGCTGGTCGCGTCCAGTGTGCCATAGAACGCCGTTACAAATTGATGCGTTTCGGTCGATTCCCACAATAGATTATTGACCTTGGCCATGGAGATGTGCGGAGCATAGCCAATATGAAAGGCGGCGCGAAGCGAAGCGCGCAAGAATGCCATTAACAGAGCGGCCGGCACTCCCTTTCCCGAAACATCGGCCAACACCAACCCGATCTGGTCGTCGTAGATCTTGACCCAATCGTAATAATCACCGGAAACTTCTTCGGTGGGGAAATTGTACGCGCTGATGTCGTAACCTGGCAGACGCGGATCGCTGGCCGGCAACAGATCCAATTGGACCTGTCGGGCGACTTCAAGCTGCCCTTGCAGCCGTTGCTTTTCCACCAAGTGTTGATGTAGGCGCACCTTCTCGATAATGATCGCTACTTGCGAAGCCAACAATTGCAATACCTGCAAGTCGTCGTCGCTGTAGGCATCGAGCGCGTCGCTTTCCAGATCGAAAACGCCGATCACTTCATCATTCGAAATGATGGGCGCAACCATTTCCGAAAGCGTCTCTTTACGGGCATTGACGTAGCGTTTATTACTGCGCACGTCTTTGGCCATATAGGCCCGGCCCGTTTGCGCTACATGACCGATGATGCCTTCGCCCGTACCCAGTCGCAGTTTGATCAGATCGTCCAGATCATAACCGCGCACGGCGGCGGTTTCGAACACACACGGTCGCTTTTCCTGGTCTTCCGCGCCGGGAATATCTTCGCATTTGACGATATAGATTCCCGCAGCGTCATAGGGGATGAGTGAATCGAGCGTGTCCATCACCAGATTCAATATCTCGTCCAGATCTAGCGAGCGGCTGATCTTTTTGGTGATGTCCAGCAGCATCCGCAGCTTGTCGACGATCGACAAACTGGGCGTTGCTACATTTGAAGTTAGCTGAGCCATGGCAATGGGCGATTATACATGAAAAGTGGGTGATGGGTGTCAGGTGTTAGGTGCTGGGGGTTTCTACCATCTACTGTCTACCGACTACTGTTTACAGGCTACTGATTTTGTTTTTTTCACCCCCTCTGCATCAAAACGATGCAACCGCATCTCTCAATTCCTTAGCAAAAAGCCAACTCTTGCCTTCCGCACAATGGTTAAGGTGCAGGAAACGGCCAATGGGAAAGTTATCATCGTAACGTCTGGTGTCAGGTTTCGGGGTCGGAAGCACACGTTTGGAGTTCCGCCTTTGGGCGGCTTCTTGTTCCGGCGCGCAGCGCCCAAAGCTTTAGCTCAACAGCAAATAGCTCGTTTCAGTCTACCATCCGTGTCAACAAGAAGTTGCTATCAACGGCAACACGTGTGTGAGTGCAATCTAGGGGTAACTGTTGGCCCCATGCGATCCACGGGCTAAATTCGTCGACGCGACGTTAACCGTAATTCAAGTTACAGAAACGGGCGTCATTTCAGAGTTACGCATCTTTAGGTGTGATGTACGTTGTATGCTTGTTTCTCTAGCCGGCCCGCGCCAGCCAGCACCCCTTTACACTCGTCAGCGAAGAAGCCGGCTAAAGCCGGAACTCCAAACGCCGGAACTCGAAACGCGGCACCCTTTTTCCCAACCCCTAACCCCTAACCCCCAACCCCCATCCCCTGTTTCCGCTTATATTCCGCCCAGAGGCGCGAAACCTTGATCCGGTACGCGACCAATTTGTTGCTGACGTTGAAATGGCGGGCGATCTGTTGCGAGGTGCGTCCCTGTTTGATCGCTCTCTTCAGCGCGGAATATGGCACCAGGGCCGCGGCGCCGGTCGCATAGGCGGCTTCCTCGTCGGCATCGTTGAAATCACGCGAAACGACTTGGCCTTGTTTATCGCGGGCCATGATCGCCAAGCGATTCGCTTTGTGACCCAGGAAGACGTGACACACTTCTTCCATTAGGGTCGCATGAGTGCGGCTGGGGCCATGGGTAGGGTTCAAGATCACCAAGCGCCATCCGTTGGGCAGGGTCTTGGAACTAGCTCCGCCGGACCACGCCTCAGAGCCGTCGCCGAGCAAATGTGCGCGTGTTTCGGGCGAAAGGCTGGCTTCAATGTCGCGGAACTCCGCCACCAAAAGTTTGGCGTAACGGGCCAGCATGAACGGATCCAACGGTTCGGTGTCGCGGCGGAGTCCGGCGAATTCACGCAAACCCAAAGCGCGAAGCTCGTACCATCTTCCTTTTTGCGTCGGCGGTAATAACGATTCGTCCATCGGCGAAGAACTCTCCGGGGCGAAAATAACACAAAAAACGAGCCGCGCAGCTATTCGCGCGCGGCTCGTCAAAAAGCAACCATACTATCTAAATCGGTTACCGGCGTTTTTTCTTGCCATCGGTGCCGGGCCGGCTGAACTGCTGATACGCCACGCGAAACATCTCCGAAAGCGCTCGCGCCGTGTCCGGCGTCAAGTTGCGGTCGGCGCGAAGATGCGCCTCGACGATCTCGGGCATTGGTTCGTGCGGAAAATAGACCACGCGCGCCGCATCGGAACTTTCTCGCCGGCGCGTTCCCATGATCCGTTCCATTGGCACATCAAGCCACGCCGTCAAACGTGCGATGTTGTCGGCTTCGGGCTTGCCCGTCCCATTCTCGATACGCGAAAGAGTGGAGGCGGACACATCCGTGGCATCCGCAACATCACGAAGGCTGAGGCCCTCGGCTTCGCGCTTGCGCCGGATCGCCCGTCCCAATTCCAACGTATTAACTAAACCATCATCTTTAATTGCCATAACGTAGGCCTCCTCCATCGGAGCTGGCTAAGAGATCAGCGAAAAACCCAACCATTTCAACTGTAAGACTGCGGCCAGACTAGCACAGAAATATTTTAATGGCAAGACCGCGTTTTATGCTTGCAACGCCGCCAAAGGCGCGGTACACTGTTTCAGCTATGAAACGCAACTACCAAAACCGGTCGGCCGCCGCTCGCGCGTTCGCGGGCCCGAGAGTCTCGGCGCGGCAGTACAACTTGCCTGTTTCATTCCCCGCCCGAACGGTGCCGGGGTCGACGGCACTAGCCTTCGACCGTGAATTGGCCCAGCGCGAACAACGCGGGCTGGGACTGGCGGCGCTCGGGTTGGTGAATCGGCTCGGCGATCATTTCGTCGTAGCCGCATCCATCGTCCGAGATCAAGCCGCGAATAGTGAGGTTTGGTTGGAAGCAACCGGTGCGGCCCGGTGCAGTTGCCGCGAGTTTGCCGCGCGATCGCTGACCGAACTGACCTTTCGCTGCGAACATATACTGGCCGTCAAGCAATCGGGTCTGATGGAAACGTCAATGCGGCGCAGCACGCCGGCGACCGGCGGTCTTAACCAACGGCCTGGGGCAGTGACGCCGGCAAATTCGGAGCCAAAATCGGGAGGTCCGACCGGTCTTCGGCGATATTTCGCCGGCGATCCCTATGCACAGTCCATGAGTGACCTGGTCACCTCGCGGCAACTTGGCTTTATCCGGTTGCTGGCGCGCGAAGCCGGCGTGGACGCAGAAATGGAATGCCGTGACGTCATGAACTGCTTTTCTACAGACCTGGCGCGGTCTGCAGCCTCGGCGTTCATTGAATATCTAAAGGCCTTGCCCCGCCACACCGGCGAATCGAATTTGCGGCTGGCGAGCTAGGGTGCGATTTAATGCGGGGATTGGTGTTGTGCCTGCTTTTGCGGCTCTGCCGCTTTATCTGCGGAATGGCTTCGCCATTCAGGAGTGATGTCCAAACCTATTAGCGGCTACGCCGCCGCGGCGGCGTAGCCGCC
>JBDSEC010000113.1:0-6309 GCA_039920205.1 Pyrinomonadaceae bacterium | reverse complement strand
AGAGTTCCGGAAAGGTTTTAATAATACGGACCGTTGCGTAAGTCAATATCCCGCCCGGGACGTTGAGTTTTTTCGTCGGTTCGGACATTCTGAACGGTATGGGATCGTTTGAACTTCAGCCCGATTTGATCGGCGAACTGATCGAACTGCGCCCGTTGCGGGTCGATGATTGGGACGGACTATACACCGTCGCTTCGGACCCGTTGATCTGGGAAGTGCATCCGGCCCGCGACCGATATCAGGAATCGGTTTTTCGAGATTTCTTCGCCGAGGCATTAGCATCCGGCGGGGCTCTGGCAACCATTGACCGAACTAGGCAAGAGATTATCGGTTCGTCCCGATATTTTGGATACGACACAGAAAAAAGTGAGGTCGAGATTGGCTGGACCTTTTTGGCTCGAGCCTATTGGGGCGGGCGGTACAACCGTGAGTTGAAGCAGCTGATGCTGGACCACGCCTTTCGCTTTGTCGAGAATGTCGTTTTTCTCATCGGCCCCGAAAATTGGCGGTCGCGCCGCGCCGTGGAGAAGATCGGCGGGATCCAGATCGAAGACCGGACCAGCGTCAACGCGCAGGGCAACGAAATGCGGAGCGTGGTATATCGAATCCGGAAAGCGGCTTGGGCCGCGCCGCCATCTTGAATTCTCGGCGCGGTTACTCCATCCGGTTCCGCCTGAGCAACGTACTACGATATTGGATGGCCTCGAGTCTGCTTCCCGCAGGCCGTACGCACATGCTCAAGTACGAGTCGAGCAATGTCCTTCCCTCCGGCGTCGTGATTTTGAACTACGCGGTCGAGAACTGATTCATCCCGCAAGCGATCATTTTTTTTAATTTTACAAACGGTCAATTGCCTCCCGGGGGAATAGAGATCGACGTAAGTGGGATCCGCGTAATCCCACTTTTCGCCTCCCTTTCCCGCCCAGCGATCGCTCGGCTAAAGGGCGTCTTCCAGGTAACCGGAAATACTGACGGTAAAAAGTCCCGTGCCCTGGTTACTACTGCGGGAAATCTGGACTTGTATCTGGCCAAACGGCGGCGCGTATAGCCGTAGTTCTTGGTTGGCTCGAAAGATCGCGGCGCCGGTGATCCCGTCCGGTTGCTGCGTTATCAATAAGGAGTGTGACACCGTCGCGGGAGTCAGCTTCCAATCCACCACCCTTTGTCCGGTCGGGAGTTGGGAAAAAAAACTGACGAACTCGATCACGAATCGTTTGCCTTGCGGGACGGTAGCGATGTTGACCACGCTTACGTTAGTTTGCGGCTGTTGCGTAATGTTAGCCGAAACCTCAAACGGCTGCGCGCCGTTGGTAAGGCTCGCACCCGAAACCGCATTCGCGGAACTCACGATCTCGACGATGGTGCCGGTCGGTTCGAGGCTGGCGCCTTTGTCCCGGGTCTGCGCCTGCGTAGCCAGCGGCACCGCGATCACTACCAATGCGAGTAGGGCCAGCATTCTGAACTTCGCAATTAATTTGTTTTCGTTATTCATCTCGATCATCCTCTTTTTCATAGATTTCACGGGCCTTTTGCTCACTGCCCGTCGATGAATGAGTTATATCGCTTTTGGAACGAAAGAATCTTTAGAGATTTATGAGAATGTTCTGAAGTTTTTCTGATTATTTTCGATTCGGGCGAGATAATGATTCGAAACCCGCCGACATCACGGGGTGCCGTTTGCCGCTTTGACACCTTCGCGAAAGGATCGCACACGCGAAGGCGACAAGTTCGGCGAAAAGCGGCAGCTACTTTCGATCTTTCCTCTACCACGACAACTCGGCATTGGTCGAAATATTACTTTGGGACAAGCGATTCGACCAGCCCTGTGAGGAGTTCCGCGCAAAACGCAATTTCATTAAGATGCTCGAACCGGTTGGTAAATAGCCTCTCGACGCGCCTCAGCGGGCGCATGATGAACTCTGTAGTCTTTGTACTCTAACCCGCGTATGCGGGTGCCCGCATAAAGACCGAGGTGAGGCTTTGCGAACCCCGGTTCAAGTGCAAACGAACGCCAGCCCATGAAATGGGCGACCGATCATTGCTGGAGTACTGATCCACGCGGGACCATGTTGACTTTCAGGCTAGCGGTAACACTATTTCGGATAATATACCTTTTTCGCCATCGCACGACCGGGTTAGGTTGCAACCGGCACGATCTTGATAACAATAAATTCAGGAGCGAAAAAGCCGTTGTACTTTTGAATTAATATGGCCCTGAATTTAGTGCCCTCCAGCGGAAGGCTGGGCGCCGCCGCTTCAGAGGTCGGACGCTTGCCGGGAACGATCCAAACATCATCTCGAATCGTAGACTTCGGGTTTCCGTTAGTATCCACGAGATAAATGGTGTAATTGATTTTGACCGGCCCGCGCCCCATATCTCCCACCGTAAAATGAACACGATACTTGCGCAGGTCTTCCGGCTTAGCCAATGGCGGGGCGGGGTCCTGCAGCAATATATCAGCGGATTGACGATCGGCCAGGGTGATCTGGCTAGTCGCCTGAGTTTGGGCAAGTTTTAGCGTGAGTTCTTGAAGCGACAGTGATTTATCCAAGCTGTTCTGGATGGTAGCCTGCTTAGTTAGAATTTCGTCACGAACTTGCGTCACTTGATCGTTAAACATCTGCATCTTGTCTACAAGTTCGGTTTGTGAATTGATGGCTGCCGTCGTGATCTTGTCCGCTTGATTCATTGCCTTTTCATTGATGGACTTCGTATCGTTGAGCAATTCCCGTTGTTTCAACATGAACTTCCCTTGAGTATCGGCAAAAGTGCTGAGTTGCGAGTTCGATGAGGTCAACGAATTCGCGATCTGCTGTTGTAACAAGCTCATCACCTGATTGGCATCATTTTTTCGGTCGTCTTGGTACCTATTGGCCCCATCCAGCAAGGCTTGAGAATTGTTAACAAACTTGTCGGACTGTGCGGCCTTGGTTTGGACCTCAAACGCCGACTTATCGATCTCGCCTTTTTGAACGTCGATCGCTTCCTTTTTCTTTGCGATCTCGGTGCTAACTGATTCAAATTTGAACCAGCCGTAGCTCACGATCAATAGGATTGCGGAACCTACTACCCCAAGAAATCTCCAAGTCTGAGATCGCGCCTTTTGTTCGACCAAATATTGAAAGTACGGGTCTTCAACCATTTCAGAGATGGCGGCCTTCGAGATCCCTTCGACTTCACTGTTCGCTTGCGGTTTCTTAGTCACTTAGCCCTCCCTGAGCACACGTCGATCCGAAACAGTGCAGCCCGAATTTCTCGAGCTTCGCGATGGTCACCGATCGCGCACTGAAATGTTCTTCTTATTTACCCGCGCTTTGCTATTGTTATATGTGACAATTAGAGAATTCGTTTCGTCCGAAATCGTGATCGGCAAACTCCGGCGGCGACCTGAATTGGCTAAACAAAACCGGCTGAGAGTCCAAACCAAACTAAAATACCAACGATTCCAGCATCCCTAACCGCTGTACGGTCGAGCCGTTCGCTTCCAACACCAACGGGAAGCCGGCACTAAAAAGGCTAAACTCATCGTCGATCAGAATATCCCTAAGCCAACGGTCAACAGCATCGCGCAACTCTGGATCCTCTTCGTCGGGGACGTCGTCACGATCAACTTCATTGGCCGGCAAATATACGATCAGATCCAAATGCGGCAGAGCGGCGACGGCTAGGTCCAAGGCGGCATTGTAGAATGCCGTATCGATATTCTCTCGTCCCAGATCTTGAAGTGCCAGGATGTATGCCAAAAAATCGGCCTGACAGCGTTCGAATATCACGTTAGCTCCGGGCTTGTATTGGCCGAGGCGGTCAACATTGAATTCCAGTTGGCGGAAGAACTCTTCGGCGGTCGGCACCGACGAAAACTCCTCACCGAAATCCTCGACCAGTACGGTGTATGGTTCAGGCTCGTGAGAATAGTCTGGGTGTTGCTGAAGGAATGCTTCGACCAAGGTCGATTTGCCCGAGCAGTGAGTTCCGGAAATTGCCACCCTCATAACGAAACGCGACGGCGGGTTTCTTCGATCTTTTGGTCAAGTTCAGAGATCTGACTTTCAAGGGCGATCTCCTCAGATTCCGCGTCCGCTTTGATCGCCCGGCTCCGCGCAAGGTTGACGCCGAATCCAATCGCCATCGTGACCATTACAATGACGATAAAGAGAGGCACTATGGTAAACAGGCCACCACTACCGGCCGTGCCAGTCGACCAAAAACTGGAAATCACGTAGATAATCGCGCCAAAGACGAGCACGGCGGCGGGAATCTGCGCAATGGCAGCAATGCCTTGGAGGCCCGAGTTCTCCACTTGGTTGCGCAATTCATCCAACCTTTGCGAAGCGGCATCGCGCTCTTCCTTTAGTCGGCGCAGGGTGAGTTCAGAATTGGTGCGGTCGGCGGTGGCCTTAACATCGGCAAGGGCCTTTTCCAGCGATAACCAGACCCCTCCGCCCTCACGCTGGACGACCTGCTGTACGCCGCAATAACCGCAGGCCATCTGCGCCACGCCTTCCGGGATCGTCAGCGCCGCGCCGCAATTCAAACATTTGAGGTTAACTAACAATGAATAATTAAAAATAGATAACGAAACCGAGAGTAATGAAGATCGAATCCGATTATAGCGAACCTGGGGAAAGAGGCAAAAAGAAACGGGCGGCCATTGGCCGCCCGTTCGCTTCTCATCTTAGTGGTGAGCCGAGCAGGACTCGAACCTGCGACCCAATGGTTAAAAGCCATTTGCTCTACCAACTGAGCTATCGGCCCACTAATTGTTGACTCGAAGGATTTTACAGAGGTCGCGCCTGCGGAGCAAGGCGACGAGCGTTTGTAGCCCCGCCTTTAGGCGGAATCGTGGATGCTAAGTACCTTTAAAAGGAATATTTACCCCAACATTCCGCCTAAAGGCGGGGCTACGAACGCGATCACCCGCCAAGGCGGAGCTTAGAACGCGCTAATTACAGCCAGGATCCGAGGGCCGATTCCTCGCAGACAATGGTTTGGCGGCGGTCGGGGCCGGTCGAGACCAGGCCGATCTCGACGCCGATCGATTGGGACAGGAAATCTATGTAACTGCGGGCATAGGCTGGCAGGTCACTCAACTGCGTGATCCCCTCGGTCGAGGTCTTCCAGCCGGGTAGAGTCGCGTAAACCGGCTCGACCCGGCGAAGGTCCTGCGAAACAGCCGGGAAATGATCCAGATCCGCGCCATCCAGCCGATACCCGGTGCAGACCTTGATCTCGTCCAGCGCGTCCAGTACATCCAATTTAGTCAGTGCCACCGACGAAAATCCATTAATGTCCGCTGCATAACGCGTAGCAAAGGCGTCGAACCATCCGCATCTCCGCGGGCGCCCGGTCACGGCGCCGTACTCGCGCCCGCGTTCGCGGATCAGGGTCGCCATTTCGGCTTCGCCTTCGAGCATTTCGGTCGGAAACGGCCCTTCACCCACTCGGGTAGTGTAAGTGCGGACGATCCCCAACACTCCGGTGATGCGGTTGGGCGCCAGTCCCGTGCCCACCGCCGCCCCACCCGCGGTGGTGGTCGAAGACGTAACGAACGGATAGGTGCCGTGGTCCACATCAAGCAGCGTGGCCTGCGCGCCTTCGATCAGGATCGACTTGCCTTCGCGGGCGGATTTGTTCAGAAACGAGGTGGTGTCAGTAATGAACGGCGCCAGCCGTTCGGCGTACATCGAGATCTCGTTAAAGATCTCGTCGGCGTCCAAGGTCTGTCCGCCATAAGCGGCGATGATACGGTTGGCGTCTTCCAAGTTCCGGTCAATGCGCGAACGCAAAACTTCCGGCACTAGCGCGTCGGCCACGCGAATGCCGCGGCGGCCGGCCTTGTCTTCATAGGCCGGTCCGATTCCGCGTAGGGTAGTACCGACGCGTTCGTTGCCCAGTCGCTCTTCACTGGTATGATCGAGCGCACGGTGATAGGGCAAGATCAAGTGCGCGCGCGAACTTACGTGCACGCGTTCGGGTGACACCTCGACGCCCTTTTCGGCCAATTGGTCGGCCTCTTCAAAAAAGGCCTTAGGGTCAATGACCATGCCGTTGCCCAGCACGCACACCTTGCCCGGATGCGTAATGCCTGACGGCAGCAGGCGCAGCACGAACGATTTGTTGCCGACATAGACCGAGTGGCCCGCATTGTGACCACCCTGGTACCGCGCGACGATATCAAAACGTTCGGCCAAAAGATCAACGATCTTGCCTTTTCCTTCGTCACCCCATTGGGCGCCGATGATTACGATTACTTTAGACATACGGTAAGTTTAGTTGAGCAATTATGTGCGGCGGCCGTGACAAAAGAA
>JBDSEC010000112.1:0-3525 GCA_039920205.1 Pyrinomonadaceae bacterium | reverse complement strand
CGCCTTGCTGCAATTCACCGTCAAATAGAATATTGCCACTGATATTCTCGGCGATCACCGTATAGGAGCGAATTCCAGTAAGGGTCACATCGCCCTCGGTGGAAACGTGCGCGCGCACCAGGGTACCTTGCACGCCATTCACCGTAATATCACCAACCCGCGTTTCCACATCAACGGTGGAATTTACCGGCACCCAAACAACGAAGTTAACGCTACCGACCTCACCGCGGTTATCGCGTTTGATGTCGATCTCGATACTGTCGTCTTGAATTATTGGAGTGAGTTTCGCGGCGGGTGTTTCCAATTCGGCCTGGATCTTGATCTCGTCCCGGCCCCACGCGGCGACCCGGATCGAGCCGTTCCAATTCGTTAGCCGCAACCGTACATTCTTGCGCGCCGGAAAGCTCTTGGAATAGCGCTGTTGCGCAGATACATCGACGGCCGCAAAGGTGGAAAGCAGCAACACGGCCGCCGGTATCATCCACCAGGCTTGGGCCAACCGCCGCGCACACAACCGGACTATGTCAAAGGTTACTGTCATCAAAGTACGATCTTAAATTCTGAGCGATGGGATTTCCGGGTGTGGAAACCGTGTTACCACTACTCCGCAAAATCCTGCAGCAAGGCTATCTTCTCGTTCAACGCCGAGTTTAACATTTCCGCCGACACTTCGTCATTCGGATTAAGCTGCAATTCATGGCGGTAATCAGCCACGGATTGGTCCAAGATCTGAACGTTGCGATCGAACGCCTCGCGGGTTTGTTGATTCCATTGGGCCTTACGTTGCTGCACCCGCTCGTTCCAATACGCGATCTGTTGCTCGCGCGCCTGATCCGCATTCGCGCCCTTGCGTAATGGCGAGTTCGGGGCGGAGGCAAGATCAGCGTTGGGAGAAAACCCGCGCAACCCTAAGGTGGTCAGCGCCGACACGCCAATGATCAACACGGCGACCGCGCCCGCCAGTTGCGGCAACGTAAACCGCCAGGTCCGCGCGAACCAATTGGAAGACCGGGCCGATGCGCCCGCCGCGATCTCCGCCGTGGGTTGGCATTCGCTCTCGATCATATTACTGATCCGCAGCCACAACGCCTGTGGGTTAGGCGGTGTTTCCATCAAATGATCGCGATATTCGGCGCCGCAACTAACGATCGACGACAGTTCGTCATGGATCGCCGCACAACCGGTACAGTCCGACAGATGCGCCGAAAGCTGGACCTGCGCCTCGCGCTCCAGCGAATCGTCCAAATAGTCGCTTAATGATTCCTGACAACTAACGCAATTCATTGCTTTCCTCAAAACCGGCATCCGCGAGCTTCCGGGGAAAATCGCGTCCCCGTATCCATAATTACCTTGCAATCGGGGAGACTGCCGCAAATTTTAACTCGCCGCGCAAAGATCCATACCGAACCGGCGGCCTGATTACCTTTAAAACGGGCCCGATTTAGGCCCAACAAGGTTGGAAGCTATAACGCCTCGTTCTGTTGCCTAAGCAAACCACGCAATTTCATCCGCGCCTTGTGTAATTGCGATTTCGACGTGCCGACCGAGCACCCCAGCCTACGCGCGATCTCTTCGTGCTCGTACCCCTCGACATCGTGCAGCAGGAAAACCGTGCGATATCCCGGCGGGAGCAGCGAAATTGCCTTGTCCAAGGCGATCCGGTCAACCACCGGCATATTTCGCGGGTTACCCGTTCCGACCACGACCTGAACGGGGGTTTCACCCTCTTCTGTCGTCTGCTCCAGCTTTACGCTCCGCTTGCGGAAATGCATCAGCACCTGATTGACCGTCATGCGGTGTAACCAGGTGGTAAACGCCGAATCTCCGCGAAAGCTGCCGATCTTCCGGAAAAGCTGGATAAACACTTCCTGCGCCAGATCTTCGGCTTCGGACGGATTCTGCGTCATGCGCAGGCAAAGGCTGAACACACGGCGATTGTGCCGCTGATAGAGTTCCTCGAACGAACCCATATCGCCGCCCGCCGCCAATTGCGCCAGAGCAAAGTCGGAATTCGGCGCCGATTTTGTGTCAGTGTCCGCTACGATAATTTGATCGTCTGCGCGGGCAAGCAGCGGAAGACATGCAATGATCTCTGACATGACCCTCGGCTTCGAACCGGCATCGCTGAGGGCGCTTTAGTGCGGAAAACCCGAACTTGGGCGCCAAACTGCAAAATCAACGACCGGCCCACCAAACTTGAATATTTTAGAACTTTGACCGCGGCTGTGATGCCCGGGCGGTCGTTGGTCGTTGCCTTGCCCGCAAAAAGGTTAATCTTTTTCGTGTTTCGGGGCAAGGATGAACGGGAGAAGGGGAGAAGGGGAGAAAGGGAGATGGGCTGTTTGAATGATCGGTTGAATCGAGTCACATTACCTGAGTTGGTAGTACCGCCGTCAGACGGGTTTTACTTCCTGTCAGAACCGGAAGCGGTAGCGATGGGTTCTTTTCTTGTCAGGATCTCAAGCGGTAAGACCGACGCGTCAAAACCTCCCAAACCAAGAACCCGTCGCTATCGCTTCCGGTTCTGACCCAGTCAAAAAGCCCGTCTGAAGACGGTACTACCAACCCCGGGGATACCGATGTGTTTTTCTAGTACTTGGAGGCATCACACGAAAGCGATGTGCCGCCCGGGCGACCTATCCTGATGTATGAGCATCGAATGACCGTCGGTCTTCTATATTCAACCACTTTCTGGCATGCGAGACAGTTCAATGAAGCAAAAGCGAACTATCGTAAATCTGTCTAGTTTTCTCTTCGTGACGATTTGTACCTTAGTGTTAGTACCGGATTCTGTAAGCGCTTGCAGTTGCGGGTTCCCCTGGGGCAATGACCCGATTCGTGAACGAGTCGTAATGGAACTCAATAGTTCCGATGCGGTTTTTGTCGGCACCATCGTCGAAGATGTCACACCGAAGGACTCGCTCTATATGGCGCGGTTCAAGGTTCAAGTGGAAACCTCATGGAAGGGAATTCGGACCGAAACAGTGATCATCTCGACCGGGCGACCAGGCGCGTTTTGCGGGTTCCAGTTTGAGATGGGCGCAACGTATTTGATCTTTGCGGGTGGTTCCGTTGAGAAGGGTTTTGGAACCAGCCGATGTACCAGAAATGCTCCGGTTGGGGCCCTCCCCGATGATCGGGAGTATTTGGGATTGCCGATTTTTCAGAGAAGTGATGCTGAGGCGCCCTCACAAACAGATCCACGCAAAGACGGGAATTCCACCCCAAGGATTTCTGCGTCGAAGTTACTCTGCCGCCCAAAGAACGGGCTCCGAACGGGTGTGCAATGACCGTGGGTTCCGCGAAGCCTGCACCCACGGCTATCGTATGTCGCCCGAAAAGCGGGCTGGTTGAGTGCTGAGTTTCAAAAGGGCTTTTCACCCACTGACTGAAGAGCCTCTTGCCATATAAACCGAATCTACAAGCGAGTCTGCTGACTAGTTAGCTAGGGCGATCGACGCACAGTTCCCACGGCCCTTCCGCGGATTCGCCGCTCTATGTGCGGCGATGGCTCCGCCTCGCCTA
>JBDSEC010000111.1:0-5634 GCA_039920205.1 Pyrinomonadaceae bacterium | reverse complement strand
CGAACTAGCCAGCTCAACCGGTGTAGTTCCACCACACCCAGGCGCCGACCAGCAGACCAAACAAGATCAGCCCCGCGGCGGTGATCCAGACCGTCGTAAAGTCGTTCGATGGGTCGTCGGTTCCACCGGCGGCTGGAGTCGGTAAATGAAGAAGTGACGGAGGCGGCGAACCGACATGTTCGGCAACCGGTTCGATAGGGGCCGAAAACTGATTCGGCACGGTCTCGACTCTTATTGCCGCGAAGGGCTGCGCCGGTGCCAGGGGCGGCTCAACGCGAGCTCTTACCTCTGCTGTTTGTTCTTGGGCGTGGCCGCCGGTGTCGACGGCCGCGGACGTTGCGGTTTCGGGAAGCAACCGGGTTGGAATTCCGTCTTCGACCGCGTCATTTGGGTCCACTATCGCGGTAACGGTAACTGCCGGAAGGGTTAAGGGTAATTCCGCGGCGGTGCGTAATGCTTTGCGCATGGCGGCAGCGCTTTCCGGTCTATCTTCCCGCACCAGCGCCATCGCTTGTTGAAGTACGGCACCTACCCTAGCGCTGATCTGCGGATTGACTATATTAGCGGGCGCTAACGGATCCGGCCGTCCCGACCAAACGGCCAACGCGCGCGTGGCGGCATCGCTGGGCACATGATTCGTCATCAGGTGGTAGAGCGTTGCGCCGAGACTATAGAGATCGCTGCGCGGATCGGTCGGCACTTGCAGAATTTCCGCCACGACGGGTGCATTCAAAACTTCGAAAGTCTCGACCCAGCGCCGGTCCGAGCGCAAAGTTTGCTCCAGCGGTGCGAAATGCGGGGTAAATCCGACAACGCTCAACGGTGCCGACGTGTGATAGGTCATCTGACCGGACGCGCCTTTGGCGATGCCGAAATCCAAGAGTTTGATCTTCCCGCGCGGGGTCAATTTTAGATTGGCCGGTTTGATGTCGCGATGCACCACGGGCGGGACATGGTTATGAAGCTCATCCAATGCGTCCAATAATTGGTCGGCCCATTCCAATACCTTTTCTTGCGGAAAGGGCGCCTCGCGTATCTGCAACAGCTCCCACAGATCATTTCCGCGAACCAACTCCATGACCAGGTATTGACCGTCGCCCTCATAAAAATGATCCATTACGCGCGGGAAGGCTTCGTGATCTAGGTTGGCCAGCAATTTCGCCTCACGTTCGAACGCCTCGCGCTGCAGATCGTTGGCGGCAAAGGTCTCCTTCAACGCGACTAACGAACTAACACGTTCATTCAACGCTTCATACACCGCGCCCATGCCGCCGTGACCAAGCTGGCGGATCACGCGATAACGTCCCTGCAAAATGGTGTTCGAGGCAAGCATCCGAACAGAATTAGACCCGATAGAGACTCCAAAGGCCGCAACAAGTGGCGTGATTCTAGCTGAATTGATCTTGAGTTGAAAGTGAATTGAGGTTGGATAGCTTTAACGGGCAGGGGTCTCCCACTCCCCCCGCCCTACGGCTACGAGTCCTCACCCCTCGCAACCACTTCGCTCACCGGGGAGGCGAGCGCAGCGAAATTATGCACAAGTCGATATTAAGATGCAAACATTCTTTTCAAGGCTCGGCCGCGTGAGGTCAAACTAGCCAGAAATCTAGGAATTATGGGAGAAAAAATTAGCTAGAAAGTAAAGATGGGCCACGGGTTGATGGTGCCGTCGATGGTCACGCCCGCGGTCAAATAGGCCACGGCGCCCGCCGTGTTCACAACGCGGATCGAGTAATCGCCGTTGGGTGCGTCGACGGCGACATTGATGTCAAAACTGATCACGGTCAGGTTCTGACCGAATTGTTGCGCAGTGATGCTGGCCGGATTGACGGTCAGAAACGGCGAACTGGTCGTGACGCCGCCCACGGCGAAAGTCTTTGGATCCAACCCTTCGCCACCTAAAAAGATGCGGTAGGTACGCCCCGGCGTTACGGGCACGGGTACCGAAGAGAGTTGGCCGTTAAAGCCGATCAGATACGGATTCAGCTCGGTGCGGGTCGTGGACACGTTCGCGTTGCGCTCTAGGTGTTCACCGCCTGCAACCAATATTTCACCGATCTCTTGCGCGCGAAATCGCAGTGGAGCGCTTTGGCCAAGACGTGAATATGGCCCACGCTGCGAAGCCAATTCGTCCAGCGCAACCGGTCCATCCAACGCTTCCACCAGTAAACGGTAATTGCCGGGCGTTAGTACCGCGAAATCGTACGAACCGTCGGATCCGGTGGTATAGGCGGCGACCACCCGGCCGCTGTTCACCTCTTCCAGCCAAACGCTGGCGCCATAGACTGGTTTGCTACCAGCCCGGGTAATGATCCCGGAAACCGAGCCAACCGCCCGGCTCAACCCTGATCTGGTTCCGTAAAGCGCCCCGATCCCGGCGCGGTCGTCCTCGGACAACGTCCGCATTGACGTGGCCGGCATATTGTAAAGACCGTTGCGCCCCTGACGTGGCTGCATGGTGGCGCCGATCACACCCGAATGTTCCAGGCCGAGCAAGTGGCCCAACTCATGCGTAATGGTCGATTCCAGATCGAATGTTCCGGTTGTACCGTCGGTAGAAAACTGTTGGTAAGGATTCAACGCAACGTCGGCTTCGGTGATGGCGCCCGACCGCGCAAAGAACACGCGCGTGCGCGCTGGCATATCGCTGCTGGCTCCGGCAAACGGGGTCAGATTTTCAGCGGTGCCCGCGACAGTGATCAGACTGCGGCCATCACCGGTACCGGTGGCCGGGCTGATCGAATCTTCCTTGACGACGGTTTCCAAGAATTCCAGACCCGAAGCCTCCGACCAACGAACTAAAGCCCGGCGAACGGCGCCGATGACATCACTGCCGGCCTTGATGTTTGATTGTGGTTCGAAAAGCGAGGATGAAAGGGCCACGGGAATGGTGCGAACCGACCATCTCAACGGCGTCGGTCGCGCGGTTCCTGCGTACTGAAAACTGTAGGCCTGGGCCGGCCGCACGGGTAGCCCCAATACACTCGCGAACAATAAAACTAGGGCAATACGGCGCATAAAACACTTTCCGTGGTCAGGGCGAGGCGGTCTCGCTCAGGTGATACTAGCATAATAACGCCGTCGGGCAGGAACAGTTGCGGCAAGTTTTACCGCAGTTAAGGTAAAATCGGCGGGATGAAATTAACACCAGTCCAACACTTGCTCGGGCGCCTGAAAATGCCCGGCGACAAATCGGTCTCGCACCGCGCGGCGATGATCTCGGCCCTGGCCAAGGGCCAAACCTACATTGAGAACTTTTCCAGTAGCGCCGACTGCGTCGCCACCCTGGCGTGTTTGCAGCGGTTGGGCGTCGAGATCGAACGCGCCGGCAGAAATGTGACGATCATTGGTGAAGGCATTTCGGGCCTACGCCAGCCGCCCGATACTTTGGATTGTGGGAATAGTGGCACCACCATGCGCCTCCTGGCGGGGATCGTCGCGGGCAAGGACTTCACCACGCGGATGGTGGGTGACGATTCGCTTTCAAAACGGCCGATGGGGCGGATCGTTGACCCGTTGCAGCGAATGGGTGCGGTCATCACGGCGACGGATGGCCGTGCCCCGTTGGAGATAAAGGGTCGCGAATCGTTGTGGCCGCTGAGTTATGAATTGCCGGTCGCCAGCGCGCAGGTCAAATCTTGCGTGTTGTTAGCCGGGTTGATGGCCGACGGGAAAACGGAAGTGATCGAGCGCACGCCAACGCGCGATCACACCGAGCGGATGCTGCGGTATTTTGGGGTGCAGGTCGGGTTCGAATCCTTGGCGGGCGAACCGGGCTATCGTTTGAGCGTGACCGGTCCGGCCCGATTCACCGCGATGGAGCGGTTGGAGATCCCGGGAGATATTTCGACTGCGGCATTCTTTATGGCCGGCGCGGCGGTGCTACCGGGCTCGGAACTTTTTTTGGAAAATGTGGGCTTGAATTCGACGCGGGTGCAGATCGTCGACGTGCTACAGCGAGCGGGAGCGAATATCGAGATCACGGGTCAGACCGAGATTTCGAACGAGCCCGTGGGCACGATCCGGATAACTGGTCCAGCGACGCGAACGCCATTGAAACCGGCGTTAGGTCCGCTGGTATTGAGCGGGCCAGTTATTGCGCAACTGATCGACGAACTGCCGATCTTGGCGGTTTTGGGCACGCAGATCGAAGGAGGCATTACGATCCACGACGCGGTCGAGCTACGGCATAAGGAATCGGACCGTATTGCGGCGACAGTTAAGGGCTTGCGCGCGATGGGTGCCCTTGTCGAAGAGCATCCTGATGGCCTTACGGTTATGGGTCCGGTCGCGTTGAAGGGAGCACTGATCGACGCCCACCGCGACCATCGGATCGCGATGGCGTTTGGTATCGCGGCGCTGTTGGCCGAAGGTGAGACCGAGATCGACGGGGCCGAAGATTGCGTCAGCGTGTCGTGTCCGGATTTCTTTGAATTGTTGGCGTCCGTTTCGAATGAAACTGCCGATGAATAGACCGATCGTAATCGTGGGTTTCATGGGCGCGGGAAAGACCACCGTGGCACGCGAACTGGCGCGGCAACTGGGTTGCGCAATGGTGGATCTGGACGAGTTGGTGGTGTTGCGCAGCGGGCATTACGTGGCAGAGATCATTGACATGGAAGGCGAGGAGCGATTTCGTCAGATCGAATCGGCGGCACTCAGACAAACGATCGAAGAAGACCGTGAGGGGGTTATCGCTTTGGGTGGCGGCACCTGGACCATTCCCGCTAACCGCGAAGCTATCCGCGCGGCGGCGATGCTGACAGTCTGGCTGGACACACCATTCGAGATCTGCTGGGAAAGGATCCGCACGTCGAGCGACGAACGCCCATTGGCGCGCAGTGAAACGGAAGCCCGAGCGTTGTTCGCGTCACGACGCGTCGACTACGTACTCGCGGATATTCGCATCGGCGACGAAGCCGTTAGTTCATTGGAATCAACGGTTGCGGCGATCATGAATTTGAGATTAGAGCCTCTCGAAAAATAGGTCTAGATTACGACCGGGTGCATTAAAATTTCTAGTTGGTGTTCTCACTTAGTTTACATTTTTGCGCTGAAGGCGCAGTAAGAAAATAGCCAGATGCAAGGCTTTGCGCAGCTTCTGGTACGTTCGAACTCGCGTTCCCGCCCTGAAGGGGCGCCACCTCGATCTGGCGCGCCTTCAGCGCGCCGGAGCCAATTGCACCTTTCCAGACGTTTCACATCTGGCGATTTTCTGTCGGCGTCTTCGACGCGAAGAGATGGAAGCGTTTCGGTATTCGAGACGTTGCTTCCCATCGCCTTAAACTCCAACAGAAATTCGCACCTTTAATGGTGTACGATTTGTCCGAATACCTCTCGCACTTGCACGACGCCCTGTGCTAGTCTTTGCCCAATTTCCCGCGAAGTATACGCCGAGCAACTAGAGACGAATCAGGTATCTATAAAATGGAGTTACCACAATGAACCAAATCACGTTTCGTTTCGCCAGTTTCATTTTGATCCTGGTCACTGCCGTTTGCCCCTTAGTTGCTCAGAAGCCGAGCCGAACCCAGTTGCGCGACGATACCCACAATTTACGGCATCAGTTAGAGGAGGAGCAGCGGCTTCGTGATCAGGTCATCAATGGTCTGCGTCGGGATCTGTATGTCAAGG
>JBDSEC010000110.1:0-22684 GCA_039920205.1 Pyrinomonadaceae bacterium | reverse complement strand
CTCGGCATCACGCAAGGCCGCCGCAAAGTTATCGTCGGTGATACTAAGCTCGTCAAAAAGGTCGACCTCTGCCGGGGGCAGTTCCCCTAGCAGGTATTTGGTTAAGGTATCGTCGTTGGGCAAGGGATCACTCATACTAATGTTCGACAAGTTGTTGATCTGTCGAGGCGGTTGCGTTACAGACCCGTCAACCGGGAACTCGATAAAATCGCAACTAGCAGCGACAGACCAAGTGACCTGTCTTGTTTGCTCACTCTTATTAGACAAAGAAGCAAAACTATTTCACCCGTCGTCCGCGCATTGCTTTACGCAGGCTTCCAGTTTGTCCCGTATCCGGCACGCGCGAATACTTAGCGCGTTAGGGGAAATGTTCAGGCTTTGAGCCAGCGCTCGGCGATTCTGGATCTTGATGCGTTCGGTTCCCTGGTAGTACCCGGTGATGATCTGGCGGCTAGTGGCGTCCAATTTTGCCACGCACGACTCTAAGCAGTTCAGCCGTTTTTCGCGAACGCGTTCGGGCTCTGCGTCCGGGGTTTCATAACTCGGTCGCAGGTGTCTTATTTCCTGCCGCGATAGTTCTCTCTTGCGTTCGTGACGCAAGTTTTCCAGAAAGACGAACCGCGCAACGATATAACAAAACCGGGCCGGAGTTTCACTTTCGATCGCGCCTTCCTCTTCCAACCGGCGGGCCACCCGATTCAATGTTTCGTCGGCCAGGCTGTCGGGCTGCAAACAATTCTTCCGGTCGAAAAACGCCACCAACCGCCGACGCATTTCAAGATACGTCCCGCCGTCGGAATTGGTATCTCCGTCCAGCCAGGTCAGCAACTGATGAAAGGCGGCCGGCGCTAACACCCAATCTTTTTTTGGTCGCAACTCTTGCACGGATCAGAACTCCAACCGTTAGGCAGCGATTCGCTTAAACCCTGGCTAGGATAGGACGGGCCGCGTCCGAGGGCAATGTTTTCCGGAAATAGGCCGGGCAAATGTTCGGCAATCCGTCCCGTTACCAGAGCCGTATATCAGATGTTGAACCTGCACTGCTGTGTGGTGCGAGCGAGGAATATCCGCTCAAAACACCAGAGAATTGCGGCCGCCGTTCGGTTGGCCGATGACCCGTGGTTCGGAGTGCTTCAGAATTTGCGGGTTTCTAGCACCGCCCGCTCCTAAGGGCGGTGAATTTTTTTGGCCGATCCGAGTTGAGGTTTTTGCTCGGTAGCGGCAGAATCGGTGGGGGAATAACCCGGGCGAGTGGTGGGATAAAAGAGTTATGGATCGTCGAGGATTTCTTAAAATTGCATCGGGAGTTGCCGGGCTGGTCGTGGCCGGTCCCTGGTTAGGGCGGGTAGTGGGGCAGTCGGGAAAGCCGGGTACGGTAGTCAAAGTCATAAAAACTGACGCCGAGTGGAAGGCGCAGCTAAACCCCGAGCAGTACCGCGTAACCCGTCAGGCGGGCACCGAGATGCCTTTTACCAGCCCGTTGAACGAGATCCACCGAGCCGGAATTTTTTCGTGCGTGAGCTGCGACCTTTCGCTTTTTGATTCAAAGACGAAATACGATTCCGGCACAGGTTGGCCCAGTTTTTGGGCCCCGATCGCAAAGGAACATGTCACTGAACTGCCCGATGACAGTTTGGGTGACCGGCGAACCGAGGTCCGTTGCGCGCGTTGTGACGGCCACCTGGGCCATGTATTCGATGATGGTCCGAAGCCGACCGGTCTCCGTTATTGCATGAACGGAGTGGCGATGAAGTTCTCGAGCAAGCGAGCCTAAGCCCCGCCGTCATAAATGCATCCTCAGCCAGTGCGAAGTCAGCCTACAAGCGCCGCCCGTGCCGAGGTCGCCAGTGCAGGTTATTTCGGTGGGCGTAAAGACGAATTCGCATTTGTGCGGCGGAACTGGTGAACTAAGCCTCCGCTCGTTAATGGTGCCTGGCCCGGTTTAATTTCAACCGAGTTCCGCTTTGCGCATACAGGCCACGACACATTTTTCTAACTGCAAGCGCGTCCGATGCGCCCGGATCCGCAGGGCGTTCAGCGGTAAACCGAGCTTTTCGGCGAGCCGCTTGCGCCCTTCGATCTTAGCGCCCTGCTCTGCCCGGTAATAACTCAATATCAAGGCGCGGGTTTCCCCGGGAAGCTTTTCCAGACACCGTTCCAAACAATCGTTTCGTGAGGTGTCCGGTGGTTCCACAGCGGAGCCCGTGCTTAGGGTTTCGAGTGCCTGGTTTTCCCGCGCTTGACGCTTCAGCGCCTCGAACCAGATCAACCGGGCCACGCCGCCGGCGTAGCTCGAAATATTGCGGATCACTTCACCCTCGTCGATCTTTCGCCCCAAACGATTGAGGGTTTCATCCGCCAGTTCATCCGACCTGACGCTGCCGCGCCACTCGAACACGCGCACCAACTTTCGCCGCAGTTGTTCGTATGCCTCCGCCGCTTGTTCGCGGTCGGGACCAAGCGCCTGGAGCAACTTGGCGAAGCTTTCCGGGGTTAACTCCCCGGGGTTCTTATGACTATTTGGAGAATTCATTAATCGCGGCCGCGGCCGTTCACCGCCAAGTGGACTCTGACCAGGCGGCGATCTGTTCGGCGCCCGCCGAAGCTTCCCGGCCATCGGTTGAAGTCACGAACCGATCGGTCCTTTTGGTGGACGGCCCAAGATGATCGCCAACCCAACCACGGCGAGACCGATCGCGGCGGCGAACGCGAGCCAGAACCAGGCCGTCATGCCGATCGCGATCAGGCCGGCGGCCTGGTCATCCGTGACTCGTTCACGAAAGATCAAGATCGACGTGGCGGTTCCACAGATCACATTCACCAAGGCGAAACTTAAAATTCGCCGCTTCCAGTCCCGACCCAATCCCAACGCGATCACCATTATCATCATCAGCGGGATCAGCCAAAGCAAACGCTCGCCGCCGCGGGCCAGGGCCAATCCGCTTTCGGTGTCATGCGCCCCGCCGCAACTTACCTGCACCCACGGCAGGAAAAAGCAGATGATCACAAATACCGCCAAGCTTAAGTTGATCCGTCGAAAGAACGCCATTTCGTAACTCCTCAGAGCCGATCGTCAGTTTCCGCTCGATTCAAGCTAGGTATCAATGCGGTTTCGTACAGAATAGGCTGAATCGGCTGGATTTTAAATCTATCGGAGGGGTGAAAGATCATGATCAGAAAACTTAGATCCGGCGATTATCGACTTTATTCGCGAAACGCATTAAATTTTGCGGGGGGAATGCCGAACACCTATGCCTAGTGCTTATCAAAACGACGGAATTGAACACATCTACCAACTACTTTTTTGCGATAACCTAAAACTGTTCAGCGAATCGCACACCGCACCCGAAGAATATCCCTGGGACGTACTCTTTGCCACCCATCCCGAAAATGATCAGTTGGCAGAGATTCTACATAACCCGGAGTTGGAAACCCGCCCCAAGATACTGGCCGCGCGGATGTTGTCCGACCTTGGTGTGGTCGAACCAACCCGGAAGTTGATGGGCGTAGTGATCGAGGTCGGAATGGCGGAAGGACTCGATGTATTGGCGGCGTACGAAGACGGTTCGGCCCGGTACATCAACTACACCGGCAAGTTGATCGTCTGGGATACGCGAACCGCCGCATCGGATCAGCTGATCCAGCAATTGTTCGCGGCCGGCACCATCGTGCTGAGCAATATTGGTCCTGGGGACGGCCCGCGCCGACCGTCGCCGGCGGCCGGCACGGTTCGTCTGAACTTTCTGGTCTCGGACGGGTTGTATTTTGGCGAGGGACCATATGAAGTTTTGCAGCAAGACCAGATGGGCGGACCCGTGATCAACGCCGCGGTGAAACTAATGGGTTTCCTGACCGAGCAAACAGACCAATAAGCTTCACTAGCTTGGGTCTCAAACCGAGGCGCAAATAAAGGGCCTCACCCGCGAAACTCTTCGGCGAAACAAAATGGAACTATTCGTGGCGATAACGGCCAATGCTATTAAGGAGCTGAGCCATGAAATATTTCCCCCGCACGGTTTTCGTACTGCTATTGATCGGTATTCTGTGCATTTGCGCGGGTGTTTCGCTGCGTAAGAGCTGGGCTCAACGGGCGCCGGAAACATTCAGAACGACGATATATCAGCAACGCTGAATGGGAGAGCAGCATGGATCGCGATCTTGACGAAAATTCAACGCGGCGGCGGCTTGATCGCTGGCTCCTAATAGTTTGCCCAATTATGCTCGCTTTGACCTTTGGACTCGCATTGCTGGGCAATGCTCTAGGCGGCGATCCCCGACCTCGCGATCTAAGCGCGCGCAACACGGTCGCTGCGACCGCGTCGGATTCCCGCCAGCCTTGATTTTTGCCTCAAAATCCCGACTCTACTAGACCTCACCCGGCCTTTGATCTCATTGAATGCGCTCTTCCCTCTACCGCCGGTTTATGCCATATTCTTCGTTCTGAAGAATGAATGGTCGAATTCGAACTTCCAATGACATCAGATCGTAATTAAACCCTAGCGGGCATTGACGGAAAGTGCCCCAGTTTGGGCGGATGAGGAGACGGTTTTCCTATGAGTATTATTGATAAAGTAGTCGATTTTGCTAAGTCGCAGTTTATCGAGGTCATCGAGTGGCTGGACGACACGGGCAATACCATGTTGTACCGGTTTCCGGTGCAGGGCCAGGAGATCAAGAACGGCGCGCAGTTGATCGTGCGTGCGTCGCAGGCGGCAGTCTTTGTTCACGAAGGCCAGATCGGTGACGTGTTCGGTCCCGGCCGTTTCACCATTGACGGTGGCAACACTCCGGTCCTGTCCAAGATCGGCGCGTGGAAATACGGCTTTAACTCGCCGTTCAAGGCCGAGGTCTACTTCGTCAACACCAAGATGTTCACCGACCTTAAATGGGGCACGATGAATCCGGTGATGATGCGTGATAACGATTTCGGCATGGTGCGGCTTCGTGCGTTCGGTATTTATACGATCCGCGTAGCCGATCCCGGCAATTTCGTCAAAGAGATCGCTGGCACCAACGCACATTTCGAGACCGACGACATTGAAGGCCAGTTAAAGCGTTCGCTGGTAAGCGGCTTTACCGATGCGCTGGGCGAATCGAAGATCGCGGCGTTGGATCTGGCCGCGAACTACGACGAGCTGAGCAAGATCGCCAAAGACAAGATGGGCGAAGAGTTCAAGACCATGGGGTTGGAACTCTCGAAATTCTTTGTCGAGAATATTAGCCTGCCGCCCGAGGTCGAGGCCGCGATGGACAAGCGCACTTCGATGGGTGTGTTGGGTGACGCGCAGCGTTACGCACAATTCCAGGCGGCCGACGCCATGGTCGAAGCGGCGAAGAATCCGTCGGGTGGCGCCGGTTTGGGCGCGGGCCTGGGGGCTGGATTCGCGGTAGGCGGAGCCATGGCCAATGCCATGGGCGGGGCGTTAAACCCCGGTCAAGGACAAGGTGGCGGCGGCACCACAGCGGCGAACGTAAAATGCCCGTCGTGCCAGGCGAACAACCTTCCGTCGGCCAAGTTCTGCAATGACTGTGGCGCCAAGATGGAAGTCGCGATGGTGCCGTGCGTTAAGTGCGGTGCGCAATTGCGCGAAGGCGCAAAGTTCTGCAACGAATGCGGATCTAGCCAGGAAAAGATCAAATGTCCCAAGTGTCAGCATGAACTGTCGCCGGGCGCAAAGTTCTGTAACGATTGCGGCACAAAGTTGGAATAGGAACCAACTGATCTAGGTGGTTTTTCTGCGAGCCCGGATTGACCTTAGGTCACTCCGGGCTCGCCTATTTTGTAGTTCATGTCGACGATTCGCAGGTTAAACGCGCTACGTCCAGAGGAAAAGACAAGCCGCAAGATGTTCAACCTACACCGGGAGCGCAGACATCCGTGTCCGCAAGCTTGCGCAGCAAGCTAACGTAAACTCTGATTCAACCTTCGCGCCACCGTACCCCTTTAGATCGCTAACGCGATCTTGCGGACAAGGATGTCCGCGCTCCCGGCCAGGCGTTTGCGGTTTGGTAGATTGAGGGTTCCTTTGGACGTGGTTCAGATTACCGACGTTGATTACCGCGCTACGTCCAGAGGAAAAGACAAGCCGCAAGATGTTCAACCTACGCCGGGAGCGCGGACATCCTGGTCCGCAAGCTTGCGCAGCAAGCTAACGTAAACCTTGATTCAACCTTCGCCCCAACGCACCTTTTAGCTCGCTAACGCGATGAAAACTGGAATACGCCATACAAAGAAGTTTCTTGGGAAAACATCCACTCGCACTTGCAATTAGCCCTCTCTTTCTGCGGAGTGATATGCTTCAAACTTACCGATCCCGTTGACCGTACTTAATTGTGAATCGACCTTCTATGCCAAAAATCATGCAGCAGCCACGCCGCGTCGTCATCACCGGGATGGGTTGTGTGACCCCAATCGGTATCGGGCGCGAAGCGTTCTGGACCGCGCTGCAAAATGGGGACAGCGGCGTACGGCGAATCGAGTCGTTCGACGTGACCGATTCACCGGTCAAGATCGCCGCCCATATTCCGGATTTCGATTGGCAGGCCGAATTAAATCCGAAGGACCGTAAACACGTTGCCCGTACGGTGCCGTTAGCGCTGGCGGCCGCGCGCGAAGCGATCAAAGACGCGGGCATTAAACCGGACGAGCTTACCTTGGAACAGCGCCGCGAGATCGGGGTCGAGATCGGCACCGGGGGCGGCGGTTTGTCTTTCACCGAAAAGCATTATGAATACTGGTTCGTTGGTCCACGGCATCAGGCCAGTGTCTACGCCATACCGTCATCCACCCATGGCGGCCTTTCGTCGGAACTCTCAATGGCATTCGGGTTACGCGGGCTGTCGCACGTGGTCTCGACCGGTTGCTGCAGTTCGACTGACGCGATCGCCTACGCCGCGGAGCATGTCGCGCGCGGCCGGCAGGAAATTATGATCGCGGGTGGGGTGGATGCACCGCTAGCGCCCGGGATATTGGCCGCGTTCAACCTGATGACGGTGTTGACCAAAGAGTGGAACGAAGATCCGGGACGAGCTTCGCGCCCGTTTTCCGCGGATCGATCGGGGATCGTCTTGGGCGAAGGCGCCTGGATCTATGTGCTTGAAGAATTTGAACACGCACACGCCCGCGGCGCGAAGGTCTATGCCGAGATCACGGGTTACGGCGCGACCTGTGATGCCTATCATCGGGTCCGGTTGGAAGAGAATGGCGAGGAGCCGGCGCGAGCCATGGCCCTGGCTCTGGCTGATGCCGGCCTATCGCCGGACGAGATCGATTACGTAAATTTGCATGGTACCTCAACTCAACTAAATGACCGGATCGAGACGCAGGCGATGAAGCTGACGTTTGGCGAGCGCGCCTATCGGATCCCCATGTCCGGCACCAAATCCCAAGTGGGACATCCGCAAGGGGCCAGCGGCGCGGCGGGAATTGGCGCGGCCCTTTGTGCCATGCGTACGGGCGTGATCCCGCCCACGATCAATCTGGATGTGGCCGACCCCACCTGCGATCTGGACTACGTGCCGAACACGGCCCGCGAAGGCGAAGTGCATACCGCGCTCTGCAACTGCATCGGATTCGGATCGAAGAATAGTGTTCTGGTGTTGGAACGGGTCGATTGACCGGGCAATTTACTAGCGGTTGGAATTAGTAATACAATTGTTCCGGAGAATCAATTATGGAACCTAGTCGAGTCGACACCATCATGGCGCAAGCGAGAGGCTTTTCTCCCGATGAACTGGCCCAGCTAATCAAACAGGCCGCCGACTTGCTGGCTCAAAAGCAGTCTTTGCGCAAACATCGGAATTATGCTTCGTTGATCGGTTCGGGCAAGGGTGGATTCTCGTCTGCAGAGGAAGCGGACCGTTTCATTCGCATGGAGCGCGATGAATGGGAACCGTAAGCGCGACTTTGGGCCCAATGGTATATCTCGACTCCAATATTATTATTTATGCAGTTGAGGGTTTCCCCGCACTAAGACATTAGATCGACGGCTTGATTCGAGCGATAGATGCCGAAGAAATAGTTATTGTGACTAGCGAGCTGACCGTGGCGGAAGTCTTGGTGAAACCGTTACGAGACCACGATCTTGCCCTCCAACCTGCGTATGAAGAATTTCTCTTGCCAGATTTTCAACTTGAGCTTATGCCGGTCAATCGACACGTCTTGGAACGGGCAGCTTCACTGCGGGCAACCACAAAACTAGTGCTTCCCGACGCAATTCATTTGGCAACTTCCGAGTACACTAGGTGCGATACCTTTCTTACCAATGATCTAGTGTTCAGATCGATAGGCGCTTCAAATGTCAGGATCCTCTCAGAAATAGATCTGACCTGAAGTCGGCACAATTTTCCGTACGTTTCCGAAAGCCTGCTAGAGTGAGTTCCAAAAATGAACTGATTCGTGCACATTCGTGGTTTAATTAGTCTTTGGGACTACGATGAACATTGGCATAACAGTCTATCCAACCTACGGCGGTTCGGGGATCGTCGGCTCGGAATTAGGCAAGGAACTCGCCGCGCGCGGGCATAATGTGCACTTTATCGCGTCGGCCTTGCCCACGCGGCTGACCGAGGTTGGCGGGCGCATACATTTCCATGAAGTCGAAATGATGTCCTACCCGTTGTTCGAGCATCAGCCCTACACCCTGGCGTTAGCCACCAAGATGGGCGCGGTGGCGGAATCGGCAAAGCTCGACTTGTTGCATGTTCATTACGCCATACCGCATTCGATCAGCGGCATCTTGGCGCGCGAATCGATCAAGAAATCGCGTCGTTTGCCGATCATCACGACCTTGCACGGAACGGATATCACGCTGGTCGGCGCAGATCGTTCGTATTTGCCGATCACGCGTTACGGTATTGAACAGTCGGATGGCGTCACGGCTATTTCGCATTATTTGAAACAGGCGACGATCGATACGTTTGGGTTCGATCAGATCGAAGTTATTCCGAATTTCATCTGCGCGACCGATTATCAACGTCACCCGGTCGAAGCACTGCGCTCGGAGCTTTCGCCGAACGGAGAACCGCTGCTGGTCCACGTCTCGAATTTCCGCCCGGTCAAACGCCCGGTCGATTGTGTCGAGATCCTAAATGGCGTGTTAAAGCGCGGTGTTAAGACGCGGCTGATAATGGTGGGCGATGGCAGCGAGCGTTCCGCGTGTGAACACCGCGCCCAATGTTTAGGGATTGCCGACCATTGCTCGTTTGTTGGAAAGCGGGCGCACATCGCCGATTACCTTTCCGCCGCCGATGTGCTCTTGCTGCCGTCTGAGCAGGAATCGTTTGGCTTGGCGGCGTTGGAGGCCATGGCCTGCGAAGTCCCCGTGATCGCCACCAACGTTGGTGGGATCCCCGAGGTGGTGACCGACGGCGAGACCGGCTATTTAAGCCCGCTGGGTGACGTGGAAAAGATGGCCGAAGATGCCGCCCGGCTTCTAAGCGACGAAGGGTTTCGCCGCTCGATGGCACAGGCTGCGCGCGAATCGGCGCTTTCGCGTTACCGCACCGATCGGATCATTCCGCAATATTTGGACTTTTATGAACGCGTCCTCAACCAAGCGAGCTGAACGTTTCGCGGTTCCTGAAGCCATCGACGAGAAACCGCTTGACTCGATCATCTTGATATTGGAACGGGTTTACGGTATTCCCGAATTGGACCCACCATCGGATCCACTGGATATGCTGATCGGCGTGATCCTTTCGCAAGCGACTACAAATACAAACAGTGATCGGACATACGCGGCGTTGAAGAAACGGTTTCCGAGTTGGGAGTTGGCGAATCGCGCGCGGCAATCGACCATCGCGGATACGATCCGGCTAGGTGGTCTGGCGGATCAGAAGGCTAAAGTGATCAAGGATCTGCTGCGGCAATTGAAAGCCGAGGGCGGCGGACTCGACCTGAGTTTTCTGCATGGGATGACCGCGACGGATGCCGCCGCGTATCTTAGTCGCTTTCGCGGTATCGGTCCCAAGACCGCTGCGTGTACGCTGCTCTTCGCCTGTCATCACGAGATCTTCCCATTGGACACCCACATCTTCCGTGTGCTTCGGCGGGTGGGATTGATCCCGCAAAAGTGCAGCGACCGGGCTGCGCACGAGATCCTGACCCAAATCGTCCCGCCGGGGAAATTCTATTCCTTCCACGTCAACCTGATCCGGCTGGGCCGGACCATCTGCCGCCCCCGCGAACCGTTGTGCGAGCGCTGCCCGATCGTCGACTACTGCGACTATGGCCGCGCGCAGTGGTAACGCGATCTTGTGCCTGCCTTACTGAACTAATGCCCAATAACTTTTCCGGTATGGACCCCCAGGGCGAGATGGTACCGGCAGGTGGGTTCAGCTTTCAATCACTTGTTCGGCCTAGCGTCAACGCCGATCTGCTCGGCCAACTTCATAACATCAAAAGGTTTGTCACTGATCTTGATCGTGGACAGAACATCGACCATTAGTTTCTTTCCGTCAGCTACTATTTCGTTGGGTCGTAGCGCCGAACTTAGACCGACCAGTTTCGATCCGACGATGGTCGTCAATTGATAGTCGCGGTCGAAATTGTCGTTGAACCCTGGACGTTTGAAGCCCCAAAACCGCATTTTTCGGCCGCCAACCGACAACGATTCGGAATCGACGTTAAACGTCCGGTGATACATTTCATTCATCAAATATTCGCTCTCCCATTTTTGATGAAGGGCGAGCATTTTATCCTCATCGGTTTCCAGTAAGCCCTGGAGAAAATTCTCGTTTACCACCGCCAGCATTTGAAGTGAGTTTCCATCCACCACGAATGCCGGATTTTCGCCAGCGGTTTCGGTAGTGATCGTTTTGCCTCTGATCTCCATCGTGTAGGACTTATCTTTGCCATTGTAGACAAAGAGATATCCGTACGTGGTCTTGATGGCGGCCGGGCCTAAGCTCTGCGCCTGCGAGCTCGAACAAAGGAGGGAAAGCGACAACGCCGAAACCAGGCAGACGACGGCGAGAATTTTCTTGTTCATGAACTGTACCCATTGATCTCGATATTTCGACTCGGTTCTAGTCTACACCGAAATCAGGCCGTTAGGCGCGCCGCACGATCTTTGCGGCCACCCAAGAAAACAACCCGAGGATCAGACCGGAAATGATGCCAATCACCGGTCCGATGACCAAACCGGCGTAGCGCATCGTTTGGGGCGTGACGTCTTTCATCGCCTGCAACTGCGGGTGATTGTCGTAATAGGTATCAAATAAGAGAAAATGGATCGACGTGATCCAAACGCAGTTGAAAATACTGACCATGAATCCGTGCAGAAAGTACTTGCCGCCCGCGAATTTGGCGATGATAAAAGCGCAGGCAATGAAGATCACGATCCAAAGCACCGGCTCTACATTAGACGGAATGTAGTAAACGGTGGCGAAAGCCATCGGGATGGCGATCAGCGAAAGCAGGAAGATCAGTTTCCAGTTCATTCGGGTTCTCCTTTTGGTGACAGGTTCATATACTGTTACCAAACGGAAATTGTTTCAACGAGGCCGTACAAAGAAAAGAATAAGAAATGTTAGCCGCGGATTTACGCGGATAAACGCGGATCTGAGAAAAACCAGGGACAATGGATAAGGGGAAAGGACGACTCGATTTCGTTATCCATTTTCCATTTTCCACTTTCCATTTCTTCCCCGCCAGCGGCTGAATCGCCGGATCGCCAAGGAAATGCCGGTGAACGCTAAGAACGCGCCCCCGACACACGCCACGAACCCGATAAATTGGCCCACCAATCCGAATGATTCGCCGGTATGGGTAAAGCGAAACCAGGAACGAAGTTGCCGACCTGAGTTTTGTGCGCCGTATGGCTCCCACTTCGTGACTTGGCCCGATCTTGCCTCAACCGTCAGGGTCGATCGGCCAAAGATATTCCACGATCTGCCTTCGTCAATGGTAAAGACGGCGGCGTCTTTGGCCAGCGGCAAGCGCAAGCTGATCGATTTCCAGCCGGGCGATTGTGCTTCGGCCTTGGTCCAAGCCGGATTTAGATTCTCGACCCAGGCATAGGCACGGTCACCTCCACCTGGCCCACCCGGACCTTGCTGTTGCGGCGGCTCGTTGCCCGTTAGGCGATAGACCAAATTGCTCGCCCACTGATACGAGATGACGGCGGCGGTTACGGTCAGCACGATCAATATCAACGAACACCAAAAACCGATCGTATTATGCCAATTGAAATCACGGGCTTTTCCTTTTACCCCGCGCCGAAACCACATCACCGGCTTTACCAACCGCCAGGTCAGTTGCCGCGGAAACCAAATGTAGATGCCCGTGATCGCCAACAACAAAAACAACAGGTTGCACGCGCCGGTGATCGCTTTTCCCACGGCGCGGCCATCACCGGACAAAGCGATATATCGATGCAGATCCGTGGCGACGTCAAAGAATGTACCCACGGCGTGCGAGCCTTCGCCGGTGATCGCTCCGGTGTAAGGATCGACGAATATTTGTCCTTCGCGGCCCAGGCTGACAACGTAAGCGGCATCCGGACGATTCGCAATGGAGATGCCGGCGGGTTTCGCTTTGGGTTTTACCTCGCGAACTTTGTTCAATATCTCTTGCGGGCCGAGTCGTTTGGCATCGGCGGGAACCGCTACATAACGCTGGTTCCGTTCGGCAAACTCAGTAAGGTTTTTTTCGAACGACAACGCCGCGCCCGTGACGCACATGATGAAAATAACGATGCCGCCCAATAGTCCGGCGGTCAAATGCGTCCAAAAAAGTATTTTGCGGAGTGTTTTCATTGTTCAGTAAAAGGTTTTCGAGTTCCTGCTTTAGCATTTCCGCGCCGGCCGCTTCGGCCGCGAAGCTCCCCTCCTTGGCTAAGGAGGGGCAGGAGCGCAGCGAACGGGGTGGTTCGTTCGGTTAAATTTCTGTAAGCCGATTTAAGATCCTACAGAACTACCACCCCACGGCCGCAAGCGGCCTACCCAACTCCCCTCCTCAATTGAGGAGGGGTGCCCGAAGGGCGGGGTGGTCGCATAGAAGGGGAGTTTTGGGACAAAAGCCGGACTTGAATGATCAACTCCCCGACCCCGCACGCTTCGCGCTAGACATCCGCCCAGCGGCGCAGAAGATTGTGATAAACACCGGTTAGTTGAACCACCGATGGATGGTCTGAAACGTCTTGGCTCAAACGCTGGATCGACATATCCAGATCAAACAGCAGGGTGCGCTGCCCATCATCGCGTACCATGCTTTGGATCCAAAAGAACGAGGCCAAGCGTGCGCCGAGTGTGACCGGGGTTACGTGATGCAGACTACTGGCCGGATAAAGGATCAAACTACCGGCGGCGAGTTTTACTTTCTGCACGCCATAGTTGTCCTCGACCACCAACTCGCCGCCTTCGTATTCGTCCGGTTCCGCCAAAAAGAGCGTCGCCGATAGGTCGGTCCGAACGCGATGCTCGGTCCCACCGACTTGCCGGATGGCATTGTCGACATGAGTGCCGAATGATTGGCCACCGCGATAGCGATTGAAGAGCGGCGGGAAAACCTTGGCCGGCAAGGCAACGGAGATAAACAACGGGTTACCCTCCAAGGCCGCCAAGATCAGATCGCCCATCGTCAACGCAGCGGGATGATCCTCGGGCAATTGCTGGTTGTCTTTTGAGCGGGCGGATTGGTGGCCCGCCGTCACGCGTCCATCTATCCAATCAGCGGTTTCGAGCAATTGACGGCATTGGCCAACTTGCACGGCCGATAAGACCTGTGGGATCTGAATTAGCATATACGAATAGACGGCCGGCGCGCCGGATATCCCGCATACCGGCCGCGCCAACTTGGAATTAGAAGCTGAAGCCCGTGCTAACGGTTATCACTCGTGCCGCCCCGGGGATGATGTGTCCACCACCGATGCGGTCGATGTAATACTTGTCCGACAGATTGTTCAGGTTTACGCGCAGATCGAAATGCTTGGACACCCGGTACGAGGCCATCGCGTCGATCAACCAATAACTATCAACGAACCGCGTATTGATGTTGTTGCCGTAACGTTTGCCGACATAACGCGGTCCGCCGCCAAAGAAGAAGTTCTTGAAGGTATAGGTGGTCCACAAATTGAACGAGTTGCGCGGTGTATTGATCAACTCTTTACCGAGTTCATAGATCGGTTCCCCGTTGACGATGGTCGGCAAGGTGTTCGATTCCACGATCTCACTACGCAGATTCGTGTATCCGGCAAAGATCAACCAATCCTTGGTAAGCCCACCGGTGAGGCTGAATTCCACGCCATCCACCCGTTGCCGGCCATCCAAGATTTGCGGCGGATCGCCCGGACTGACCCCGGCGGTCCGGGCGTTGGTCTTATCCACGCGGAACAACGCGCTGCTCAACAGGACGCGACGACGAAGGAATTCCCACTTGGCGCCGAGTTCGTAATTGTAGGTCTTCTCGGGCGCGATCGCCGTGTTGGCCACGCCGTAGGTCAAACCCTCCAAAGACGGGTTCGACGAGGTTCCAAAACTACCGTAGAGCGTTCCGTTCTCGTGCGGATGAAGAACCAGCGCGGCCCGGCCGCTGAAGATGCGGTCGATGCGGGCGAGCGGGTCCAAACGATTGGGCGTGACCGTTGTGTTCAGTGACATTCCATCAACGTCGAAATAGTCCCAACGAATGCCACCCACGAATTCAAACTTTTGATTGAACTTAATGGTGTCAAACGCGTAGGCGGCGTACGTTCGACCCGACACTTCCGGCACTAACGGATTCGTCGTGATCACACCGGGGTAAATATCCTCCGGGTTCGGGTTCAGTAGCGTGGTCAGCGAATTGGGCGCGGTCCGGACCGACCGAACATTGTTTTCCCAGGTCAAACTGGCCCCGCCGACAAACGAATGGCCGATCTTCCCCGTCTGAAAACGGGCGGTAAAGTCGGTCTGGTTATCAACAATGTCGTCATCCGTGATCCATGAACGCATTTCGCGGTTGATGACGGTTGTCGCGTTGCTATTGAACCGCGGCGGCGTGGCGATCGAATCCCGCTTGGAATTACCAAACCGGAATTGATGCCGGATCGAAATATTGTCGTTGAATTCGTGTTCAAGCCGTACCGTTACCAGGTCCGAACGAAGATGTTCTTTGTCGCGATCGCGGAATCCATAAAACGTGTCGCGCGGCACTGGCGCCGGCCGGTCGCGATAGGCGACCAAGGCATTGTTCGTGACCGGTACCCAGGGAATGCCGTAATCGGAAATATTGTCCTGCTCGATGTAATAATAGCTGACCGCCACGCGCGTCCCCGTGCCCAACCCATAGGTCAACGACGGCGCCACGCCCCAGCGCCGGTACCTCACTTCGTCGCGGCCCGGAAAATGGGAATCGTGACCCATCAAATTCAAACGAAAGCCGATGCGATCGTTGATCGGTGCATTGATGTCGGCGGTGACCCGCTTGGTGTCGTCTGAACCGAAGGTCAGTGAACCCGCGATCGAGCGGCGCAGGTTGGGCAGCTTGCTGATCAGATTTATCGTGCCGCCGGTCGAACCGCGTCCGGTAAAGGTCGAACTCGGACCTTTGACGATCTCAACCTGTTCCAGATTGAACGGGTCACGCGATTGCGGACCCAGATCACGCACACCGTCTACGTAAATGTCGTTACGCGCGCTGAATCCACGAATGGTCAGGTTGTCACCGGCGGGCGCGCCGCCCTCGCCCGCTGTAACGGTGATCCCTGGAACGTTATTCAATACGTCGCGCAGGGTGGTGGCGCCCTGCTGCTCGATAACTTCTCGGGGAATGACCGTGATCGTTTGCGGAATGTTGCGCAGCGGTTCGGTGTACTTGGGCGACGAGATGACCTTAACGTCGCGGTCGGAAATGGTCACGGTAGCCGATTCGGCATGAATGACCAGTGCAACCGACTTAGATCCTTCGAACGAATAGCTTATCCCGGTGCCGGCTAGAACAATTTGCAGAGCCTGTTCGGCCGTGAATTCACCCGTAACGCCGCCCGAGGTAACATTCAGCATATCCGGCTTTTCGACGGTCACGGTCAATCCGGTAATCGACTTGAACGCTTCGAGAACCTCTTCCAAACGGCCTGGGGCAATAGCGAATTTCAGGATCTTTCGATCTACGGTCGAGGTGTCGGTTATCTCGACCCGGCCGTTTCGTTCGGCGGCATAACCTATCCTGACCGCACGGCTGTTGCCGACAGTGAAGGCCACCAACGCGCCCATCGCACCGACCGTCAATATCCAATAACGCGGTCCGCGCTTGGCCGACCGATTTCGCCGCTTATGCTTAGGTTTGATTCTCGTTACGTCCATTGCTCAACCCGGTCCTTGCTTGCCATCGGTCCCCGTCAGATCAGTGCCGGGGGGAACTTCGGTCAACTTCAATTGTGATTCCCTTATTTGAAAACGGTTTTCAATTTCAGAATCAGGAGAATAAGACAGGAACAGTCGAATGTCAACCACACGGAGTTCTTCCCTTTCTTGGCGTCATAGACGCCGACAGAAAATAGCCAGATGTGTAACGTCTGGTGAACGTTAAAACGAAGCGCGCACTGAAGGTGCGCCACCCGGGCGGAGTCTTCGGAGCCTGGGGTAATTCAAAAAAAGATTCGAGCCCATGAAAAGGGCGACAGACGCCTTGCTAGGTTACGCGAACGCATAGTCCTTCAACGCGTTGTGCGGACACGACAGCGGCGTTACAATTGGTCGTCGTCCCACGATCGCCGGATTTAATCAAATGAAATATCATCGCAATGCCCTTCTGCTCCTGGCCGTGATAGCTTTCGGTTGCGTCGCCGCATCCGAGGTAATTGCCTGCCAATGTGTGGAAACGCTGGACAAATGCTATTTGGTCGGTCGAGCAGACGCCATTTTTGTCGGGAAGGTTGTTGCCGTAAAGGACGTTCCAGCAGGGATTGACGAAGTCGGTAACGAACTGATTTCCTTGGGAGATCGGTCATTTGTCTTGCGAGTCGAGGAGCGATTTCAAGGTGTCAAAAGTTTAACGGTCGAGATTCCCTCGGGCGCAAGTAATTGTGACTTGCGGTTTCAATTGGGTGAACGATATTTGATCTATGCCGAACGCGGTGAGGATGGGAAATTTCATACCAGTGTGTGCGCCGGAAGCAGATCACTGGACCAGGCGGACGAAGACTTGGCGTACCTGCGAAACCTTCCGCACCCGGGTATCGGTGGCACGATCCGCGGAATGGTAATTGGTTACAATCCGACGGGCGGTGGCTTTATGATCGGAGGTTTGCCAGGTATTTCAGTGCGAATTAATGGGCCTGGAAAGCCAATCTCTTTATTTACCGGGGCGGACGGATCTTTTGAATTGTCGGGGCTCAAGCCGGGCAAATACGGGATCAAGATCCAACTACCAGATCATTACGAACAGGACGATCTGATCCATGGGATTAAGGTAAGCGACCGTGGTTGCGCCAGAGATTATTTCGTCGCGCACGTGAATAACGGCCTGACTGGAACACTGGTCGACAAAAGCGGAAAGCCGTTAGCGAACACGCATGTTGAATTGATCTCGGCCGGGGAACATATTCCGGGTTGGTACGACAGCGACGAGCAAGTGGATACGGACGAATCGGGTCGCTTTGTCTTTGAGAAGATACCACCCGGGCGGTATCTGCTCGGCATCAATTTACGAAATTCTCCTGGCGAGTCGTTGCCTTACCTGGCGACTTACTATCCAGGCGTAACTAAACGCGAGGATGCCCAAGTGATCGAGTTCGGTTTGGGACAGAAACTCGCCGATCGGCAGATTCAGTTGTTGGGCGAGTTGGTGAAACACACCGTAAGTGGCGTGGCCCGTTGGCCAGACGGCACACCCGCGGCGAACGCACATGTTTATTTGGGATACATTGATCCTTCGGGTGAATGGCAAACGACCGATAGTTCTGCGGCGGATGAGAATGGCGAGTTTGCCGTTTTCGGATTTGAAGGCTTTGATTACCTTTTGCAAGCCTATGCCGAACGCTCTGGCATCGCCGGCGGCGCGGCGGTCTCCGCACACGCGATCCCACCAAAGTTCGATTTGAAGGGGGATCGAGACGCTATCACCTTGATTCTTTCCCTGCCGGGGACGGATTGCGAACAGTGCGAGCGCCCAAAACCGAATCCGTAGATTTTCCGAACCTAAGCGACTGGCGGCATTTTGTAGCCCCATCCGGAATCCTCGGCGTCTGACGTGTTTTCACGGTAGGCCCGCAGCCGGAAACCACTTAACGAGCCTGCAAAGCTGGCGGCATACCGTAGCCCCGGGCGGAGTCTTCGGAGCCCGGGGTAATTCAAAAAAAAGATCCGAGCCCATGAAATGGGCGACGGACGTTGTCACTTTAGGGCTCGCACCCAGAAACCACCCAACGAGCCTGCGAAGCGGGCGGGATAATGTAGCCAATGCGTAGCGTCCGCGGAGTTTGGGGTACACCGCCCCACATGATTTTTTGGAATCCACGTGAGTGGGCGACGGAACGTTCGGCGTCTGTCGCCACGCTTCGCGGGCTCAAAAAAAATCAGGAGACGAACTGACCTAGGGCTCCGCAAAGCCGTCGCGCTAGGCTACACTCTGCCGCCACGCTTCGCAGGCTCGTTGAATCGTCAGTTCGACGATGAATATTGGGATGTCGAATCGCGCAATCTCATATTTTAATTGACCTCTTCGCCCGCTATCACCTAACTTCACAATTTTGGTTATAATAGTGCGGTAATGACTCAGCCGTTCAAAATTCGTGATATTACGATCGACCCCCCGTTGATCCTCTCGCCGATGGCGGGGGTGACCGATATTTCTTTTCGCCGCCTGTTGAAACGGCGCGGCGGCGTGGGCTTGACCGTATCCGAATTTGTTTCGGTCGAGGGGTTGACCCGCAACAACCCGAAATCGAAACGCCAAATGCGATTTTATGAGGACGAACGCCCCTACGCCGTGCAGATCTTTGGCGGGCAGGCCGAGCGCATGGCGATGGCCGCCGAAATGGCGCAAGAGATCGGCGCGGATATCTTGGACATCAACTGCGGCTGTCCCGCGCCCAAGGTGGTAAAGAACGGCGGCGGCTCTGGTTTGTTGAAAGATCACGAGCGCCTTCGGACCATACTTACGGCCGTGCGCAAAGTCGTCACCATACCGCTGACCATCAAGATCCGGGCGGGCTTTTACGATTCGCAGATCAATGCCGTCGATACCGCGCGGCTGGCCGAAGATTGCGGCATCGAACACATCGCTTTGCACGGCCGGACCAAAGAACAGGCCTATCGCGGATTGGCCAATTGGGACCTGGTCCGGCAGATCAAGGAAGTCGTAAAGGTCCCCGTGTCGGGCAGCGGCGACGTTACCACCATCGACGGCGCATTTCAGAAATGGGAAGAGACCAAGTGCGACGGCATTCTGATCGGCCGCGGTGCGATGGCGAATCCGTGGATCTTTCGCCAGATCGAGGACACGATGCACGGCCGTGAACCGTACCAACCCACGTTGGAAGATAAACAAAGCGTGCTGTTGGAATATTTCGAAATGCTGCGCGACGACATGCCGGAAATTCCGGCGATCGGCCGCATGAAACAGCTGGCCGGGCAATTCACCAAGGGATTGGTCGGCGGCGCTACGTTCCGGCAATCGGTCTATCACTCGCATTCGGTGACCGAGGTGATGGATCGCATCGGCGAGTATTTCCTGGCTATGGCCGAAGGACGCGCTTACGGCAATCCTGAGTTGGAGAACCAACCCGCGCCCGAATTGGATTCATGCGAAGTGACCAGTTGCGAACCAGTAGAGTTGGATTCGTGCGAAGCGGCGGTCATGCGTTAACCGATCGATGTCTAATTTCACATTGGCTCAGCGGATGAGAACTACTTCGAGCGTAGTTCTGCTCTTGGTTTTGCTCGCCGGATTCGCGCCCTCGACTTCGGCGCAGGCTTCGTTGCGCTTACAGCGCGAGACCGGCCGCGCGATGCTGGAACAAATAAGGGATCGGATCAAGGAATATTATTACGATCCGGCCTTTCACCAACTCGATCTGAACGAACTCTATAAGAGTGCGGACGACGCGATCAAGAAAGCCGAAACGGAAGGCCAGATCGTGGCGCTCCTGGCCGGCTTTGCGCTGAGTTTGGAAGACTCGCATACCCGCTTCTATCCGGGTCCGCGATCGATCGATTACGACTATGGATGGGTAATGGAGATCGTTGGTGACGACTGCTTCATTACGGCGGTGAAGCCGGGCAGCGATGCCGAAAAGAAGGGCGTTAGAGAGGGCGATCAGGTCCTTTCCGTGCTCGACGAGGTCCCGTCACGCGCGAACCTTTGGCGGACCCGATATTTCATTTATTCGATCAGCCCGCAACGGGTGATGAAAGTCACGCTACGTTCACCCGGCGCCGAACCGAGAAATCTGGAAATTGCCACCGGCGTCTCCCGCCCCTATCGCGCCATGGACGGGCGCGACCAGAGCGGGTTACAACGTCAACGGATCGAAGATCAAAAAGCCAACCAGCGGGGGCAACAACGCTTTCATGAATTCGGAGGCGAGGCTCTGGTTTGGAAAGTACCGGACTTTGACCGCGAGCGGTTCGAGATCAACGAAGTATTCGACCGTGTGCGCAAGTTCAAGACCTTGATCATCGACCTGCGGGGCAATCGTGGGGGCGCGGACGAGACGCTGTTGGCGATCATCGGCAATCTGTTTGATCGAGACGTAAAGGTGGCCGATCTGGTCCTGCGCAAAGGCCGCAGATCGCTGATCGCAAAGACCCGCGGCAAGCAATCTTTTACCGGTAAGGTCACGATCCTGGTCGATGCGGAAACCACATCCTGGGGCGAGGTCTTGGCCCGCGTCATTCAATTAGAAAAGCGCGGCACCGTGATCGGCGACGTAACCGCAGGTCGCGTGATGCGATCACGCGATTCCCTGGAGTACGTCGGGGCCGATGCTCTGATACGCTTTGCCGTCAGTGTTACCGACGCCGATGTGTACCTGACGGACGGCAAGCGCTTAGAAATGACGGGGGTTAAACCCGACGAGCTTTTGTTACCGTCACCGGCCGATATGGCCGCGCACCGCGACCCGGTGTTGGCGCGGGCATGCGCATTGAACGGGGTTCCGCTGGAACCAATTCAAGCCGGTACACTTTTCCCCTATATTTGGCCCGAATAATATCTATTTTCCTATCTTTGCCTTAGCCATGACCAGCCCCAATCCTATTATCCGTCGCGCGACCATCGCCGACGCGGCGCTTTTGGCCGACATCGGCCACCGTTCATTCGACGAGGCGTTTACGCCCACCAACGACGCGCAGAGCATGTCCGAATATATGGGCCAGGCCTTCAGTCACGCGGTTCAAGCCGAAGAATTGGCAGATCCCGATAATCAATTCTTCATCGCTGATATTGACGGCGTGGCGGCGGGATACGCTATGCTGCGCGCGGGCTCGGTCGAACCCGGCATCACCGGCGACAATCCCATTGAATTAGTGCGCCTGTACGCCCTCCAAGCCTGGGTCGGCCGCGGTGTTGGCGCCGCCTTGATGGATCACTGCCTTACGATCGCCCGTACCTCGGATCACGACATCATCTGGCTCGGAGTTTGGGAGTTCAACCCGCGCGCCCAGGCGTTTTATCGCAAGTATGGCTTTGCCGAGGTCGGCACTCACGTGTTCCATCTCGGCCCGGAAGCGCAGACGGATCTGTTGATGCAACGCGCGTTGTGAGGTCAGAACCGGGAGCGATAGCGACTGGGTTCTTCCTTTGAGCGCACCATCGTATTGAGATTCACTGCGATATGAGTTCAGAACCGGGAGCGATAGCGACTGGGTTCTTCCCGTAAGCGCACCATCATATTAAGATTCACTGCGATAACCGGGAGCGGTAGCGATTGGCTTCTTCTCCTCAATGGAGGTAACCATGTGGAACGACACCGAGGTCCCACTCGCAGTCTTTTTCACTTTTCGCAGTTACGGTACTTGGTTACACGGCGACGAGCGTGGTTCCGTTGATCGATACCAGAATATTCACGGTACTCCACGCATCCCAAAGAATGCCAAATGGAAGACTTTCAACGAAGGTTTGCTGAATCGTCCGCCTCTTGTTCTGAATGCCGCTCAGCGCAAATCAGTTGAACGGGCGATCATCGACACCTGCGAGAAGAGAAATTGGGATCTTTTGGCGTTCAATATACACACAAATCACGTGCACATTGTCGCAGATATTCGAGCGAAGAAACCGAGTCAAGCGCTAATAGCGCTGAAGGCAAACGCAACACGCCGGATGCGAGAGGACCGCGTTTGGGAGGACGAAGAAACGCCTTGGGCGGATAAAGGAAGTAAGCGCAGACTTTGGAATGAGAAGAGCGTCAGCGAGGCTATCGACTACGTGATCAATCGGCAGGGCGATGATCTGCCAGACTATGACTGGTGGTGAGAGATATTAAGGGAACGGCAAAAACCCGGTGAACTCTGACTTCAGCCACGACCAACCTGGCCACTCTGTGGACGTACGGTTGCCTGCGCGATCGGTTGGAAACAGAAGAACCCAGTCGCTACCGCTCCCGGTTCTGACTCGTACCGCGAGTCCGCTTCCATTCGATTCCCTTTCACCCCTTCTCCATTTCAGCTTTCCCATCGGCCAGGCGGGCGGCCCGGACCGGGCGGAGGGCGTGAGGATTCACGGTGTACCGTCCGTCGTTCCGGGCTCGTGTGGCGTGGTGGG
>JBDSEC010000109.1:0-4053 GCA_039920205.1 Pyrinomonadaceae bacterium | reverse complement strand
ACACCCGGTCCCCAACCCCCCGCTATTAATTTACCATGCATGTCAACCGATTGAAGTCACGTGGGGAACCGTCTTCACCGCTTGGCGGTCGTCCGATTGTAGCCGTAAGTTTGAACCCGTCCCGGATTCCCAGAGCGGCACCCGGCATATTACGTTGCCGCTCGCGTTCGCGGGCTCGGGCGAGCCGGTAGAACGAGGACGCGCGAAGTGCGCAAGCAATAATGAAAACTTCTTGACTTATGGCTTGACTTATGCTTGACTCATATCATGGCCTACGTACCTCATTTCATTATTACGCCACGGCTGCTTGCCCTAAGTGAGGCGATAGCGGTTTTGCGCGAACGCATTCAAGGGTCGGCGGTCGAACTGTCGTGGGTTCCGGCGTTGCAAAAAGACAGCCGTGCCCGAAACGTGCATGCCTCAACCGCAATCGAGGGCAATCCGCTGACGCTGGAACAGGTAAAGGCTTTGGCAGAGGGGCGCTCGCTTTCGGCCGCGGATGGCAGATCACAACGAGAGGTGCTGAATTACTTTGCCGGGCTGCGTTATGTCGAAAAGAATGCTGCAAAAAGGAAAATTCGCCACGAGGACATATTTACCCTGCACCGCATACTCGCCGAGAGCGTGATGGATCAGGGCGAAGCGGGACGGTACCGGACGATCGCGGTGTCTGTCGGCGCCTATCGGCCGCCGGCGGCCGGTGATATTTCGGGTTTGATGATGGAGCTACTTGATTGGTGGAACGAGAGGTCGGTTGAATTGTCGCCGGTTATCAGCTCCGCGATCCTTCACCACCGCTTCGAATCGATCCATCCGTTCGCCGACGGCAACGGACGCACGGGGCGCGCGTTGGCCCTGTGGGAGCTATACCGCCGTGGGTTCGACACACATCACATTTTTTCGGTCGACGAGTTTTTTGGGGAAGATCGGCCCCGATATTACTCCGAACTGGACGCCGTGCGGCGGGCGGGCGACGACCTTACCGGTTGGCTGGAATATTCAGCCGAGGGGCTGCGTGAAACTCTTGACCGAGTCTGGATGCGGATTCAGGCGGCGTACCACGCCCCAGGCAAAAAGATCGTGCTCCGCCCCCGACAGGAACAATTGTTGCGGTTGCTCGCGGATCACGGCAGTTTGTCGCCCGCCGAGATATGGGTATTGCTGCAAGTCTCCCGGCAGGGGGCGATGGATCTGCTACGGCCGCTGATCGACGCCGGTATTGTCGAGAAGGTCGGAGGCAAGAAAACCGGACGGTATACTTTGAAAGCGGTAGACAGTAGACAGTAGACGGTAGACCGTAGTCGGTAGGATGAGGACCGCTGCGCAGAACTATTCAGATCAACCAGCCAATTCGCTGCGCTCCTGGCCCTCCTTGCACAAGTGCACAAAGAGGGCAGCTTTTTGGCGAACTTCGCGCCGTTTTATCTTGAAGGAACGTTTGAACCGCGGACGGGGCCCGCGGTTCTTTATTGTTTGTTTATGATGCCATGGGCAAAGCAAAGCGCACGCCCGAGCCGAAGCAGAACTGGTCAGTTACCAGACGATTATACAGTTGGCGGACGTCACAACCGCCGATCCAAGAGCTGACCAACAAAATAAATCTGAAACGAATTTGCGCTGTCTGACATTTATCGATAGGAAGCCAGTCGAAGTTTGTAGGAATTTCTGACGGGACGAAAGGTTGCGTTCCGTACGATTAATATTCTCATCCGTTGGCGGCATCCGATTGTTAACTCGTATCTGCGCGGCAATTTCAAGGCGACCGCCTCAACGCCGCGAACACATCACACACTCTTTCCTAAGGAGATATAAATATGAGCAAAATCGCATTCGCGTTGGGCGCTACAATTCTGGTTGCCATCGCAATAGCTGCGCCAAGAGGAACGAAGGCCGACGAGCCGGTGTTGATCAAGGCGACGTTCTTCAGCCATACAAACGACGATAACAAAGACCATGACACGGGGATTTATGTCAAAGTTCGTACCGCAGACGGCTCGAGCATGATCGCGCACGCGGATAATCGAGACAATTCTGGCGACGACGGAACGGAGTACAAGGATTACTCTGACCACCAGTTTGACCTCGACCTCGATGCGGCCGGGATTTCAAAGTCCGATGCTTCCAAATTCAGGGTACAGGTTTGTCAACATACCCACGGACACGACACTTGGAAAATGAACGGTCGCGTCGTTTTATATTTTTCCAACAAAACAAATTTGGTAGCGTCCCAAGATGGCGTGACCATGGAGAATGATGGAGCGTGTGTGGATTTTGTTGCTCAATAATCCAAGGCATGTAAAGTCGATACAAATTTGGCACCGCCATCGAGGTGCTCGTCACGCTTAACTTAACGGTTTGTGAAACTGGCGCCACAAACCGGTTCGAAGATTTCTCAATTCAAACTGCGGGTCGGGTCGGTCGGGTGGGAACCCGGCCGATTCCACCGTTCCCGGTTCTGACTTCTGATCCGCGTTCATCTGCGTAAATCTGCGGCCAAATCGGTGACAGCAAGAAGAGGACCGCTGCGCGGAATTCGTCAGAACAACCACCCGGTTCGCTGCACTCCTGGCCCTAATGCCGAAGCGGCAACCCTCACCCGACCTCTCCCACCGGAGAGGAGTTTTTCAAGGAGGGCAGCTTTTCGGGCGTACGCCGCACCGGCTAATCACCCGTGGTCTTTGTTCGCGAGAGCGGCGGTTTCCAGTAGGTTGCGGGCCGTTTCCGAGGCCAGTTGGGCCAGGCGGAGGTATTTCGCCGCTACTTCCGAGTCGCGTTCCTGGTCGGCGCGGAGCAGGTAGCCGTTGGCCATATCGATAGCGCGGTCGGCGCTAGCCTCGGCTTTCAGCGCCGGGCTGGGACGCGTAGGTTCGTGACCCGCAACTTCGGTTTCGCGGCGAGGATCGTAATCTAATCGACGCGGGGTTGGACGGAAAGTGTCAGTAGCCGGCGACGAGTCAAATCCCTCGTCGTCCTGCCGCGGTTTGGTGTCGAATTGAGGAATCGGGTAGGGGGCCAACCGCGTGCTCTGCCGGGCCAGGCGCAGGTGTTCAAGCATGGCGGCGGCCGAAGGATAGCGATCATCTTTGATCAGCGCGAGCGAACGATCAATCACCTCGGACACCATCGGGAAAACTTCGGGTACCAAGTCCTTCACCGGGATCAGCAATTCCGGTCCGCGTATCGGCGTGGCGCCAAAACTCCTCATCCGCGAGGCCGCGTTCGCCGGAAGCCGGCCCGCGGTTAGGTGATAGAGCGTCGCGCCGAGCGAGAACAAGTCGCTGCGCGGATCCAACCCCTCGTCACTCAATTGTTCCCACGAGGCATAGGGCGGCGTGTAGGCCGCCAGGCTTTGATACCCGTCATCGGTTCTGCATTTGACCCGCGCTAATCCGAAATCGACCAGCAGCAAGCGACCATTCTCGCCGAGGATCAGATTCCCTGGCTTGATATCCAAATGCAGCACGGACGGTTCTTGCCGGTGCAAATAATCCAAGACGTCGAGCAATTCTTCAGCCCAGTCCAATACTTGATCGATCGGAAAAGGGCCGTCGCCGTCGCGCAGGCGTTGCTCAAGGGCGTCGTGAAGATTCTGGCCCTCAGCATATTGCATCACCAAATATTGTCGATCGCCTTCGGCGAAATAGTCGATGACGTGGGCCAAGGCCGGATGCCGCAGTCGGTTGAGCAGCGCGGCCTCGCGTTCAAAGGCGGTCCGAGCATCGCTGTCATGCAAATCCGCCAAGGTTTCCTTGACCGCGACGGGCGAAGCGAATCTTTTGTCGGTCGCCAGATAGACCGCGCCCATTCCGCCACGGCCTATAGGCCGGAGGATCTGGTAGCGATCATGGAGTAGGGTTTCGGGAGCGAGCATCGATCTGCAGATGGTAGCAGAGTGGCTGGGTGAATTGAAGTGACTTTTGATTCGTGGCATCCGCGGTTAATACGTTAAAGAGGAGAACTTCAAGAACCCGGCCGCTACCGCAACCGGTACCGACAAGAATTGCACATCCATCCGTAGGTCTTATAAGCTAGGGGACATGAAAAGATCGATCT
>JBDSEC010000108.1:0-4878 GCA_039920205.1 Pyrinomonadaceae bacterium | reverse complement strand
GGCTGAAGCGCCGTGGCAATTTACCTAAGGATGAGTAGGGAGTTTTGGGGCATCGTGGCCAACAAACCACTGTCTACCGTCTACCGTCTACTGACTACTGACTACTTCATTTATGCCCGAAGAATTAATTGAGCAAGACCAGAAGCAAGACTTTATTAAGGCCCTGCGTGCGGGGCTTAAGGCGGGTACGTTCGTGAAGATGACCCTAGGTAAATACCGTGGCGACGATCCGAATTTGCAGAAGTTGCTGATCCGCTTGGTCAAGGTGAAAAAGAAAGACAAGCTCTTCTTTCTCTATCGGCATCAGACGCGCGACACCGTCAAGAATCACGACTTTGGCGAAGGCGTGGCGATCGTCAACCAACTGCTGGGTGAAGAGTTCATGAGTGCCCACTTGTTCACTACCGCGAACAATTTCGAGATCGAATTTACCAAGCAGGGCAAATCGCGGTTGATCACCAGCGCACCGACCTTTACGCAGAATCAAGCCAAAACGCATAACAAAGAAAAGCAGCGACAGATCGATCCGCAGAGCTTTTACCTGCGCGCATTGGGTATCACCAACGACCTGGGCCAAGTCAAAGATAAGATGGTTGACAAGTGGAAACAGGTTAATAAGTTCATCGAGATCATCGGAAACTTGTTCGAGAATTCCAGCCTAGCGGAAAAGAAAGAGATCTCCATTGTCGACATGGGCGCGGGCAAGGGCTATTTGACCTTTGCGACCTACGACTATTTCAACAACCTGCGCAAGATCAAGTGCCGCGTGACCGGGGTAGACACGCGCGAAGAATTAGTTATGTTGGATAACGTGATCGCGCGCGAATCCGGTTTCGAGGAGCTAAATTTCGAGCGCGGGTTTATTCGTGATTTCGATCTGAAGGATGCGGATATTCTGATCGCGCTGCATGCGTGTAACACGGCGACCGATGACGCCCTGTTCAAAGGGATCACCGCCGGTGTTTCCATCATCATCTGCGCTCCCTGTTGCCATCACCAGATCCGGCCTCAGATCAATAAGCCCGAAGCCCTGCGCGGCGTGTTGAAGCATGGCATTATGCTCGAGCGCGAGGCCGAGATGATCACCGACTCCTTGCGCGCGCTATTGCTGGAACAGAGCGGGTACGCCACCAAACTATTTGAATTCGTTTCAACCGAACACACACCCAAGAATGTAATGATCGTCGGCACGCGCCGTGACCGTAATGTTAATACGGAAGCGATCGGCCGGCAGATCGAAGAGCTGAAAACGTTTTATGGCATTCGCGAGCATCAATTGGAAGAGTTGTTGTGTGCGGATCCGGCGGCTGGTACGACGGCCGACGCGATGGCTCGATAACTGATACCTCAAAGTTGGAGTTTTTCACCATGCGTGATCGGAGCCTCAGGAATTCTTTCACTGCCGTTAGCCTGCTCGGGTTACTCGTACTTGGCTGCGGCCAGTTAGGTAAGCTGAGAGGCGTTTCCGCGCTGCGGAATTCCCTGATCAAGAAATACCAGGCCGAGGATGCGGGCGTAAATCTACAAGGAAGCTTGCTTAGGATCGTTCTGATCAACACCGGCGCGGAAAAGTTGCCCGAGAACGAGCAACTGGCTCAGGCCGTCCGCGTCGGACTCTTTGTCCGGGCAAGCTTCACGGACATCGCGAGTGTCACGCGCATTTCGATCATCTTTGCCGGGCGGACCGGCGATTCGGTATTCGACTCGAAGATGTCTTTCAGCCGCGAATACGATTTTGATAAATTCACCATGTCCGAGCGAAAGGCCCCGGAGCCGAAGAATCGCGCGGCGGCCCAGCCAAAAGTGATCTATTCGAAGGAACGCGATGAAACGCAGGTTTCGTCCGACGGCATTCTTCTTTATGGCCAACAAATGCCGGATGGTACCACGCGGGGCGGGATGCAGCTTTTGCCGCACTTCGTCATTAAGGGTAAGACGTTGACTGCGCCAAATTCGGTTGACCTGGACCTGGCGGCGTTTTCACCGGTGCAGACGTTCCTAAATGATCACGCCTACAGTCTGGGGGCCGGTGACGAGTTGTTGGCGAAGGGTACGGCGCATTTTGCCTCGTCCGGCAAGTTGAACGACGGCCAAACCGCGGAATTCATGACCATCAAATTGAGTTACGCGAATTTCCGCAAGCTAGTCAGCAGCGAACAGGCGGCGTTGAAGATCGGACCCAAGATGATCGTTCTCGGGCCCGAGCAACTAAAACCTTTGCGTGATATGGCACTGGTGGTGGAAGTGGCCCAGGCCGATCAAGCAAATGAAGGTGGGCGATAATTGATGTCGAAAAGAACCTGGCCCAACCTCTTAGCGGAAATGCCTGAGGAATCGGCTTGCTGGGTATAGGGATTAGATTTACTATCTTCACATGGACTACAGAAACATCATCACGCTGGAACCGGGTAAGCGAGGCGGAAAGCCGTGCATACGCGGCATGCGGATGACCGTCTATGATGTACTAGAATATTTGGCCTCGGGCATTTCGGAAGCGCAGATTTTGGCTGATTTCCCCTACCTGACGGAAGATGATATTAGGGCGTGTTATGCATACGCCGCCGATCGTGAAAGGCATCTAATTCTTGTTGAAGGATGAAATTGCTTTTTGATCAAAACCATTCGCCGAAATTAGTCGGCTTACTAGCGGAATTGTTTCCCGACTCGGCTCATGTTTACCGACTTGATCTTGACGAAGCATCTGACCAGGCGATTTATGACTACGCTCGACGGGAAGGATACTTAGTAGTTACTAAGGATTCAGATTTCTGTGATTTGTGCTCGCTTCGCGGATTTCCACCGAAAGTGATATGGATATGCACAGGCAACTGTTCTACTGATACAATAGAAAGCCTATTGCGAAGTCATGGCGGTGATATTGAAGAGTTCGGCTCCGACCCGCATTCGGGTATTCTCGGATTGCTATGACTATCAGTTGATCAATAATACAAAGGACATTTAATGGCAGCTTTAAAAGAGGGCATGAAGGCCCCGGAATTCAAATTGACGGCGGACGATGATTCAACGGTGAAGTTGAAGGATTTTAAGGGACAGACCGTGATCCTGTTTTTCTATCCGAAGGCGAATACGTCAGGATGCACGATCGAAGCCTGTGACTTTCGCGACGCCAAACCGGCGTTCGCGAAAAAGGGCGCGGTTATTTTGGGTATCAGCCCCGACCCGGTCAAGAATTTGGTCAAGTTTCGCGAAGCTCAGGGCCTGACCTATCCGCTACTCGCTGACGAAGACCATGCGGTCGCGGTCGGTTATGGCGTGTGGGGCGAAAAGTCGCTGTACGGGCGCAAATACATGGGCGTCGAACGCACGACGTTCGTCATTGGACCAGACGGAAAGATCGCGAAGGTCTATCCCAAGGTGAAGGTGCGCGAACACGCGCAGGCTGTTCTGAGCGATCTTTAAGAATTTGCCACAGAGCACACAGAGGTCACAGAGGGAAATTGAGGAATTTGTTCATTGATTCATTGGTGCGAAAGTAATTTGGTTTTGGTTAACCCGCTTAGAGGCTACCGTGAACATTCAACATTCATCTCAATGACCCAGTCCCTCTCTGTGTGCTCTGTGTGCTCTGTGGCTAATTCTTAATTCCTATTTTACGATAAAAATCCCTTGAATTTACCCGCATCGACCGCATAGCCTGGGAAGACCTTTTCCATTTTCCGGTTGCCTAAGTGTTTCTGCGCGACTTCAGCAAATACATCGCGAAAATCGGTGGTTAGCGCCAGGTCGCGGCCTTCATTTAACTGGCTGCCGCCTAATCCAGGCCAATTGCCATAAACCTTGCCGCCGCGCACGCCGTTACCCATTACAAACATCACATTGGCATGGCCGTGGTCGGTACCACGCGATCCGTTCTCGCGCGCAGTGCGACCGAATTCGGACATGGTGACCAGCAACACGTCATCCATATGCTGGCCCAGATCGCGCTGAAAAGCCGCGATGGTCGTGCTGAATTCGCGCAACAGATTCGCCAGTTGCCCGCGAGCGCCACCTTCGTTGTTGTGCGTGTCCCACTGCATCCCCGGCGTGTCGGTGAAGGCGATCTCCAGACCCACGCCGGCTTTGATCAACTGCGCGATCTGCTGCATTGCGCGGCCGAAGGGTGTTGCCGGATAGACCGCGCCATTTTCAGGCCGGAACTGCGCCGGGTTCATTTTCTTTAGATAATTGACCGCTTCGAACGTTTCTTGACCGGTACCGTGCAAGGCGTCGTTGACGCCTTGCGCGTAGATAGCCTCGAAACCACCCTGAACACTGGCCGTAGCCGCGCCGGCGCGAATGCCAAAATCGTTCAAGCTAGACATCGCCACCGCCGGTGCGCGCCCCTGCATCGCGCGCGGCAACCCTTGTGTCATCGAAACCGCGCGGAAGGGCGACGCGTTCGATTCGGGAGCCGTCTGGATCAACCGGTTCAACCAGCCATCGCGCGTCGACTTCACTCCCGGTGTGGCCGATTCCATATAATCCTGCGCGTCAAAGTGCGATCGGGTGTTGTCGGGTGAGCCGACGGCTTCGATGATGGCCAGACGCTTACTGTCCCACAATGGTTTGAATGCGGCCAAGGCTGGATGCAACCCGAACTGCCCATCAAGATCGATCACGGTGTCGGCGTCGCCCGATTTGGGGCGGGCCACCGCGATCGTGGGTCGTAGCGAGTAATAGTCTTTTTCGCCATGCGGCACAACCACATTCAAACCATCGACGGCACCGCGCTGAAAGATCGTCACCAAAGTTTTGCGCTTTCCGCCCGGGGTGGTGGCTCGGGTTTGCGCCGCCGCGAATTCGCTCAGGAACCGTGGGGCGCCACCCATCAGTCCCAAGGTCGCCAAACCGATCCCGCCCGATTTCAAGAAAAATCTT
>JBDSEC010000107.1:0-2506 GCA_039920205.1 Pyrinomonadaceae bacterium | reverse complement strand
AATTCAGGGGGTTTTGATCCGGATCGGGGTTGAGCCGAATGTTGAGCTGTTTACCGATCAAATATCGTGTGATTCGCAGGGTTATGTTATCGTCGATAGCAAGCGGGAAACCAACCTGGAGAACGTGTTTGCCATCGGAGATGTATCGAATCCACTGGCGCCGACGATTGCCGGTGCGGTAGGCGATGGCGCTAGCGTCGCCAAGGTGCTCGCCGCGCGATTGTGCGGCCAATAGTTTATTTCAGTTAAGGAGAGCCATGATAAATCGAATTATTTTGACCCTAATCGTAACGATGTTTCTAGGCAGTACTTGGGCGCAAGCCCAGTCCGCGGTAACCAAGCCGTCCGCGGACAAAGCACCGGCTGAGGTGGCGACGGCAAGTGGTTCATCGACAGCGGCGGGGGCGGCTGCGAATGAGAACAAAGCAACGTTGGGTTATGACCCGAAACGCGACGCCCAGGTGGATGTAAAAGAAGCGATCGGTGAAGCCGCGCGAAGCGGTAAACGGGTAATGGTCGAGGTTGGTGGGGAATGGTGCATTTGGTGCCACCGGCTGGAAGAGTTCTTCGTGGCGCATCCCGAGTTGATCAAGACCCGTGACGCCAATTTTGTTGTGGTGAAAGTGAACTTTAGCGAAGAGAACGAAAACAAGGGCCTGTTGGATCAGTATCCGAAAGTCGCCGGTTATCCGCATATCTATATCTTGGGGCCGGACGGCGCCATGTTGAAATCGCAGGATACGGGCGAGCTCGAGGATGGTAAAAAAAGCTACACGTTGGAAAAAGTTGCCGCCTTTCTAAAGGCTTGGTCCCCGGTAAAGGAATAGTTGTGGATTATTCGACGATCACTCCGGCGGAACTGACAGCCAAACGAGCCGCCGGAGAATCCATCAGGCTGATCGACGTACGCGAACCGCCCGAGTTCGAGATCGCTCAGTTGGCGGATTCGCTGCTGTTGCCGATGAGCCAGATCAACGAATGGCTGGGCCAACTTGACCCGGCCGAGGCGATCGCCGTGTTGTGCCATCACGGTATCCGCAGCGCACACGTTTGCGCGTATTTGGTACAATCTGGCTTCCAAAATGTTTCGAATATTGCTGGTGGTATAGACCGTTGGTCGGCCGAGGTTGACCAATCGCTGCCGCGATATTAGGCCAGGCTTCTTACCGTAGATATCCAAATGACAAGTCACGCAGAAAGCAGACCTGGCCGGGCCTTGGTCTGGATAAATACTTTTAGATTGTTGGCCATCGGTCTGTGGTTGGGAGCCGCGATCTTTTTCAGCTTCTCGCTCGCGCCCTCGGTCTTTTCGATTTTGCCCTCCCGCGAATTGGCCGGTGCCGTGGTGCAGCGGAACTTGACCGTGATAAATCTCGGCGGAGTGTTTGTCGGCGCACTCGTGTTGTTACTTGGGATCCCGTCGAGGTCATTGGCCCACAAATTACTATGGTGGGTCCAAGGCATAATGCTTACCCTAATGACAGTGGCGGCGGCCATCGGGCATTGGATCATTGCCGCCCGTTTACGCGAATTTCGGGCGCAAATGGGCCGCCCGATCGAACTTTTGCCGGTCTCCGACCCCGTGCGCGTCGCCTTTGATCAATTGCACGGATATTCGGTAGTTGTCCTCACGATCGCGTTGATCGCGGCGCTGGTCGCTTGGTTATTGATCGCCAGACAAACTAGAATAGCTTCTTTACGATCAGGCTGAATAAATCAAAGCAGGAAATGATGACGATGGAGACGATCGAAAAGTTGGGTGATTGGCAGGGAAAGTACGCGCGCTGGCGTAATAGCGACGCGGCCCTGCGCGCGGAATTGACCGGCTACCCCTGGGTAGAGAATACGCGTGCGCCGTTTACGCCGGCCCGCCGGGCCTTGCCGATGCTTAATTTGGCGCTGATCTCGTCGGCGGGCGCCTACCTTGACGGCACGAACTCGTTTGATGATGGGGCCGAAGGCGACCTTTCGTTTCGCGAGATCCCCTTAGAGATCGACGCCGAAGATCTGCGCTACTGTGCGCGCGGTTATGACCCGAAGTTTGTCCAAAGCGATATGAACTCGCTGATCCCGCTGGATCGCTTGCAGGAATATGAACGCAACGGGGTATTGGGTCGGTTGAATCCGGTTTGGTGGAGCTTTTGCGGTTTCATTCCGAATGCCGCCCGGGTGGTTGATACGCTGGCGGCGGAAATGGTTTCGCGGATCAAAGCCAATGAAGTGCAGGCGGCCCTGCTGATCCCGGCATCCCGTTTGTGCCACCAGTCAATGGGTTTACTGGCGCGCGAATTGGAATCGGCCGGCATTCCGACGATGACCTTGGCCGTCGAAAAGGATGTGATGGAAATGGTGCGGCCTCCGCGGACGGCTCTGTACAATGGATTGTTGGGCGCCGTTGCCGGACTACCGAATGCGCGAGAATTTCAATTGCGCGTTCTAGACGAATCGCTGAGACTGATCGAGCCGATGGACCAGCCATCGATCCGCCGTCTGTCGGTGGTTTTGG
>JBDSEC010000106.1:0-4428 GCA_039920205.1 Pyrinomonadaceae bacterium | reverse complement strand
CGGCGTGGCCCATTACCGAGTCGCGGATGATAAGGCCTGTATCGAAAAGATCCGCGAATGCGTGGCCGAATTGCCGTTGCCGGAACCCAGCCGGGTTCCCGTCGTCGCGCCCGAGGAACCGGCCCGGCCGGCGGATGAACTCTACGACATTCTGCCGGAAGATCATCGCCAACCTTACGATATGCGCGCGGTGCTTGATTGCATTTTGGACCAAGGTAAGTTGGACGAGTTCCAAGCCGATTATGCGAAAGAGTTGATCACCGGTTACGGCCGCATCCGCGGGGTGCAGGTCGGCATTTTGGCCAACGCGCGGGGGATGATCAAACAACCCGCGGGCGCACCCCATTTCGGTGGGATCTTTTACACCGAATCGGCCGAAAAGGCCGCGTACTTTATTGATACCTGTTCGCGCCGCCAAACGCCTCTATTGTTCATTCAGGATGTTTCCGGCTTTATGGTTGGCGCCGAAGCCGAACATAGCGGCATCATTCGCGCCGGTGCGCGTTTCGTCGAAGCCATGGCCACGGCGCCCGTTCCCAAACTGGTGCTGACGGTTAACCATGCATCGGGTGCGGGATACTATGCCATGGCCGGCCAAGGTTTCGATCCTGACTTTATTTTCAGTTGGCCCAGCGGGCGCATGGGTGTAATGGAAGGCGAATCCGCGGTGCAGGCCGCGTTCGGCACCCAATTGGAAAAGTTGAAAAAGGCCGGCCTGGCGCCAGATGCGGAATTGTCGGCCGAAATGGAACGCGTGCGCCAGAATTACGACCAGCAACTGGAAGCCAAATTTGCCGCCGCCCGTGGTTTTGTGGATGCCGTGATCATGCCGGAATCCACCCGCGACGCGTTGGAGTTGGCTTTGCGGCTCAGTTTGAATTACAGTGGACCTCATCTGGGCCAATATGTATTACCGTCGACTTTGTTTTGAGGGGATTTTTCTCTCCCGGACAGGCTCGGCATCCGACCCCGACCTTTGGCATCACGGCCCGTGGAAATGAAGTTAACGAACCGTACCAACCAAATTGATTTGAGGAGATACCGCGGTGAAAACTAAACGCAATTTGATCTTATCCTTTATTGTCGTCGTGTCGGTGATCTTGGCGAGCGCCGTGATCGCGGCCGCCCAAGGTGGAGAGATGACGCCCATTAAACCGCCGACTTCCAGTAAGCAGGCGCCCCGAAGGACCGGACGCTCGCGGACGCCCAAGAAGGCCCCGATGTGCGACACCATGACCGAACCGAACACGACCATGGCGCCCGGTGCGGGCGAAGATAACCCGATGGACGGCGGCAAGGACGAAGACCTTTCCGGCAGCTATCACGGCACCGTGGATTACCCCGACGGAAACATGAAGGGTACTGCTACCTTGACCATCACGGGCAAGGAATTCACCTTGGCGATCGAAGGGGGCGAAACCGTTACCGGTCGCATTTCCGCGGTAAATACGCGGGGTTATATCGGCGCGACTTTGAGGTTTGGCGATCGCACGGAATCGGACAAGGTTGGCTCGACCCCTATTCCGCAAGCGTCGGTGCGCGCGCGCAAAATGGGAATGAATCTTTCCTTGATGTCGGTACCGGAAGACACGCGGAAGTTCTCGTTCGTCCCGTCCAAGATGACCAAAAAGGAAAAAGCCGGAATGTGCGGACCGATGTAATCGGTTCTTCATTTCCTAGGTAGTGAAAGTTCCAGGTTCCGTCCGTCGAATTCCAAGCTGACATAAGGTATGCTTGGAATTCGGCGGACGGAACTTGGATTTTTTGTTTAATTTTGAATGCATAGCCACAGAAGTCACAGAGAACACAGAGAACTCGGACAGAAAAGAATTTGGTCATTGATCGATTGAGTCATTGAAAGCAAATATTCACGTTTGATATGTCGCTGTGAATTCCGATCCAACTCGAACGAAAACAATTCGCCGACGCTTCAATGACTTAATGACTTAATGACCAAATTCTTAAACTTTCTCTCTGTCTCCTCTGTGAGCTCTGTGGCTAAATTCGATAACGGTTTTTATGAAAGAAATTATTCGTGTGGCCGGTGGCCAAGGCTTCTGGGGCGACATGCTTACGGCCCCGGTGCGACAGGTCGAAGAAGGCCCGATCGATTATTTAATGTTGGACTATTTGGCCGAGGTCACAATGTCCATCATGCAAAAACAGCGGGCGCGCGATCCGAAAGCCGGGTACGCGCGGGATTTCGTGCCCTTGATGAAGCAGATCCTTCCCGCCTGTGTCGAGAAGGACATCCGTGTCACCGCAAATGCCGGCGGCGTCAATGTCGATGGCTGCGGCGAAGCGGTGCGTGAAGTCGCGCGTGAGCTCGGATTGGGCGGGCGCATGAAGATCGGCCTGGTTTCGGGCGACGACATCATGGGCCGCTTGGACGAGTTTTTGGATGGCGGGATCGAACTGCGCAATATGGACACGGACGAACCGTTATCGACCGTGCGGGATAAGATCCAAAGCGCGAATGTTTACTTGGGCGCTTGGCCGATGGTCGAGGCCTTGGCCCAAGACGCGCGCGTTGTTATCACCGGCCGCGCCACTGATACGGGTTTGACCCTGGCTCCGCTGGCCCACGAATTCAGTTGGAAGGCAGATGATTGGAATATGATGGCGGCTGGCACTATTGCCGGGCACATCATCGAATGTGGCGCGCAATGTTCGGGCGGCAATTGCCAATATGATTGGCAAAACATCCCGGATATGGCCAACATCGGTTTCCCGATCGTGGAGGCCTCGCCTAACGGCGAGTTCGTCATCACCAAACACGATGGTACCGGCGGCCGGGTGAACATCCAGTCGATCAAGGAACAATTGCTTTACGAAATGGGCGACCCGCATGCGTATATCACGCCGGATGTGGTGGCGGATTTTACCACTATTCATTTGGCTGACGGTGGGCCGGATCGTGTCCGCGTGTTTGGGATCGAAGGTAAACCGGCCACGGAATTTTTGAAGGTTTCCATCAGTTACAGCGCCGGCTACAAAGCCGTCGGAACCTTGGTCTATTCGTGGCCCGATGCTTATGAGAAAGCCGTCGCCGCAGATCTCATCCTGCGTGAACGGTTGGGCCGTTTGGGCTTAAAGTTCGACCAGGTGTTGACTGAATTCGTGGGTGCCAGCGCTACCCATGGACCCTTGGCGGGCGAGCCTTCGAAAGATCTGGCCGAAGTTCAGTTGCGCGTCGGAGTTCGTTCCGATGATAAAGCCGCCGTGACGCGATTTACGCAAGAGATCGCGCCATTGATCCTAACCGGCCCTCCGGGTGTGACCGGATTCGCCGGTGGCCGTCCCAAGGTTGAAGAGATCGTGGCCTATTGGCCGGCGCTTATCCCCAAGACCGAGATCACCCCGCGCGTTGAGGTCTTTGACGTATGAGCGACGATCAAAGTTGGGAGCGGCTGCGTTCCGAACAGATGGCCGATTGCCGGGTATTCACCGTGCGTCAGGACATCAGCCGCAATCCCCGCGATGGTTCCGAACATAAATTCTATTGCATCGAAGCGACCGATTGGGTGAACCTGATACCACTCACCGCGAATAACGAAGTGGTAATGATCGAACAGTACCGGCACGGGATCGAGCAAGTTACCTTAGAGATACCCGGCGGCATGGTTGATGCAGGCGAGGATCCAAAAACCGCTGCCGTGCGCGAACTCTTGGAAGAGACCGGATACGCGGCGGAAGACGTGATCGAACTGGGACGCACGCGGCCCAACCCGGCGATCCAGAATAATTGGGTCTATCACTACGCCGCGCGTGAAGTGAAATTCGCCGCCGAGCCGCAGTTCGATGGTAATGAACACACGGTCACGAAGCTGGTGCCGTTATCCGACATCGGTCACTTGATCGGCGAAGGTGCGATCACACATTCATTGGTCGTTGCCGGATTTTGCCGGTTTTGGCTGCACGAGAAAAGCGTGCCGTGAGGTTTTTGGATTTCCTTTGCGTGTTTGCGCCTTGGCGGCGTTGCGTGAACCCGCAACTGGCCCAACCGCAACGCTACGGTTTTATTAAGATATTGGCCATTTATCTAGCGCGAGGCCACATGTTCTTGAATTTGGCTGGGTTATTTCGATCTGGGGCTTTAGGACTCAGCAAGCCTGCGAAGCTGGCGGCACAGTGTAGCCCGATGCGAGTCTGCGAGCTTGGGGTTGGATGCCCCCTTCTTTTACAGCCCGCGAAGCGGGCGGCAGAGGTTAGACCCGCACCAAAAAGCGTCTGCCGCCAGCTACGCAGGCTGGAGTTCATATTACTGACATAAACCCCAAGCTCCGCCGACGCTACGCCTGGGGCTACACTATGCCGCACCGCTAACGCGGGCTCGATCGTGGTGAAACCCATCTGGGTCGATTTGGGGACGCAAACATATTTGGCGCCCTACGCATTAAATTTAATTGAAGCGAAATGTTTGGATCA
>JBDSEC010000105.1:0-4648 GCA_039920205.1 Pyrinomonadaceae bacterium | reverse complement strand
GATCGGTCTCGCCCGATCCTAAGCGTCCGGCAGCGAACCGTCTTAGCGCGCCTGTAATGAATTAGCCGGCGCGACATCGCCGGTAGTGCCAAAATTGACCGCTCCAAACCCAGCCGTACTACGAAGGGTATAGAAGACAGCCGGAGTTCCCGGCCGCCAAACGGCAGGGTCGGTTTTGCCGTCTCCGTCATAATCGCCCGGGACCGGTCGATCAGTTCCCGCAACGCCAAAACCAACGGCATTGACCGCCCCATCTGAACTACGGATCCAGTACCAACCGCCGTTACCGCCGCCCGAGACACCACGCCAGACCGCAAAGTCGGTCTTGCCGTCACCGTCAAAATCGCCCGGTACTATGTTGTCGGAAGTAAAGACTCCCCAATTCTGACCGACCACGACGCCGGTCGAACTGCGTATCACGAAAAACGTATTGGCCGGAGCGCCCATGTTAGTTCGATAACAAGCAATGTCGGCCTTGCCATCCCCATCAAAGTCGCCTCGCACGCCAATGTCGGTCACCCCATTACCAAAGGAAACGCCGGTGAACCCAAGTGTGCTGCGCAACAGGTAATAGGAAAGTACCCCGCCGACATTGCGCGTCACCGACGGATCCGCTTTGCCATCGCCGTCATAATCCTGCGTAATGCGCGGATCATCCCCGCTTTGACCAAATGCGGTTATTTGCAGTGTATTGGTGGCACTACGGAGAATGTAAAAATTCGCTGGGGTTCCCGGCCGCCATACAGCAACGTCCCATTTGTTATCGCCATCGTAATCGCCCGGTACTAGAACGTCGCCTGTGCTGCCCCAGCCAGTGCTGGTAAATCCGCCGCTGCTCGGCAGCGTGTACCAAGTATTAAGACCACCCGCGGTACGAACCACCGAATAATCTGTTTTGCCGTCGCCATCAAAATCCAACGGTGCCTTTTGGGTCACGCCCGCGCCCGGAGTAATGGTGAAATTCGCATCGGACATATCGAAAAAGATATTGCCGACCGCTTCTACCTTGATACGCGCAGTGCCGGTTGGTGAATTCGGAATAGTCACCGACTCAGTTCCGTCATTTGGCGTCGAAGCCGAGATGACCGTCGGAAACGTTGCGCCGCTATCGGTCGATAGCGAGATCTTCACGTTAGCCGCGCTAACCGGCGCGCCCGTGGTTCCAGCGACATCCCAAGTTACGGTTTGGGTACTGCCACCCACATAAGAAACCGCGGTGTTCGGCGCAGTAACTTTGAACGGACCGGACGTGTTGCTGACCGTTATGGTCATATTCGTGAATTGGGTCTGACCAATCGTCGAACCTGCCACATAGGGGCGGTTGTCGCGAACGGTCAAACGGAAATTCAGGCTCCGGGAAATCGAGCTCAAGGCTTCGATGTTCGCCACCGCATCACCACCCGGAAGGGTTGGCGTCACGAATAAACCCGCCTGGATCGTCGAAAGACGCGGGAATGTACGGGTCCCGGAGGCAGTCGGAACGAAAGATAGCCAGTTCGGACCGGTCGCCTTGGTCGGCGATGCGACGCTGGCGTTGCCGGTCGTAGTTGAATTATCGTCTTGCTCCCATTGATACGTCAGCGGGTCACTTTCCGCATCGGTGGCCGAGCCAGTTAAGGCAAATGGTGTTGAAATGGGAATCGTGAAATTGCTCACCCCGGCAACTACCGGAGCATGATTGGCCGTCATCGTGGTTGTTATCGGGCAAACCTTGGTTGCCATGTTTACCTGGATCTGCGAGATCGATGCTTCATGGAAAGTGTCGATCGAGTGCGGCGCCACGTCCTGCGAAGTGATGCCGGCATAACCCATGATCGTGATGCCCGACCCAACTTCCTTCTGGACTCCCGAGCCTTCGTTCTGGAACGAAAAAGTGTGGTTGGCGCCCATCTGGTGACCGACTTCGTGGACCACGAAGTCGATGTCAAAATTGTCGCCCATTGGGATGCCGTCGGCCGGCGAGGTGATGCCGCTGCCCTTTTGCCCGTCAACGCAGACGCAACCGATACAACCGGCGTTGCCGCCGCCGCCCGACGCGCCGAACATGTGACCGATGTCATAGTTCGCCTCGCCAATATTGGCGGTCAAGGTCGATTGCAACTGTCCGTTCCACGCACCCAAGGTCGTGTAGGGGTCGGTCAATGGATCGTAATAAATGACCGCCGTGGTATTCGCGATCAAATTAAGGTGAATGGCCAGATCTTTTTCATAGGTGCCATTCGCCCGCGTCAGCGTATTGTTAAACGCCGCCAAGACTAAGGCGACTTGCGCCGCGCTGGTCGCGCCAAAGAAGTTCGAATATTCGCCATTGCAGGATTGCGCCAGCCGCATGGTCTTGATCTGGCCGGCATTACTCTCCGGTTGGGCAGACTCGGCAAGTTTCGAACTTGTGTCGGCAACCAACTTTCGATCTTCAGTCGAGCATTCCCAAGGCAAGGATCCTTTTTCCCGGTGCGTGCTGAACACTGCATACGTGGCATGATCGTCCGAATAGGGTTCAATGAATTCATTATCCGTATTGGTCCGGAATATCATGGTTTGAATGCCTTGCGGCGAAATGCTCAGTTTCAACGTGGCAAAGCGATCAGTAATTCCCTTACCGGAAAAAGCCCGGATCTCGGGAAACTGCGCCTGCAGGTCCGGTTCAAAGTTAGAGGCTTCGTAAACCTCGAACTGCTCAATGTTTCCGTCGGCATTGGGCAAAGAAATTACCGTCGAAGACTGACGCGCATCATTGCCCACAATGGAAAATAGTTGTTGATGTAATGCATCAAGATCTAAATCAAATAATTTGAACTCGGTGGGAAACGAGGTTCTTGCAACTCCTTTGTCTTTGACCATACTGGCCCGGTTGGCGTTGTTTTCTGCCCATACTTCGTGTTTCGCGTCCGCAACTCGAAAGTTCGCGGCTCCATACACGGTGACGATCGCGACCAGCAGCAAACCTAGTTTGCGGTTCCACGTCCTCAACATAAACAGTCTCCTTCTGAATTGTGCTTCGTGTTCGGTCTACGACGCTTCACCGGGGGATCATCGCCGCTTGAAAAATGCAGGTTAGGTCAAATTGGGGTTCGAGTATATCCCAAACCAAACCGATCCGGCAATGGATTTAAACTTGACTTAATTCGGTCTTTGCCCTCATTTAGATAGAAGTAATCAAGCGAAGGATTTGCCGTAATTATGGGCTCAAGAACGGTTGTAATGGCCAAGGAAGAAATGGTCGCATTGCTGGGTTTGCGGACCTCGGAAGAGGGGGGCCTGATCTGCCGGGTAGATCCGCGGGAAAAGAAGCCGGCGGTGCAGATCTATGAAGACGCCGTGCTGGCCCGGCACTGGTTCGGCAAGAGCGTTGAATCCAGCCGGAAAAACGGTTGGCAGATCGTTTATGATGGGCTGCCTTTGATGGGATGAACCGAATTGACTTGGTGGCGGCGCGCTGGTCGCCGGCATAGCCGTTCGTCCGCGAACTCCTGCCGGATCCGTAAGCCGGCGCCCAATTGGAACGAGGGGCCTCAGCCGCATCCGTTCCTGCCGCAAAAAGTCTAACGGGCCTGCAGATCAAAACCGACCACGCGGTCGCCCATAGTTCCAAAGGGAACCGCGGTAAACCCCAACAAGCTACGATTCACATAAAAAGTTCCGGGCGCTCCCGTCCGCCAAACCGCCTGATCTGACTTGCCATCGCCGTCATAATCACCTGGCGCGGGCACATCGCCCGGTGCACCAAAGTTCAGTTGGTGAAACGTTCCGGTTGCACTATCCAGCCAGTACCAAGCACCCAAAACGGCCCCATTAAATCGAAACACGGCATAGTCGGTTTTGCCATCTCCGTCAAAGTCGGCGGGCATTAGGTAATCCGCGGTCCATTCTCCCCAGTTTTGCGCTTGTACCTGACCGTTCGAACTTCTCAGTACGAAGTAAGTATTGGTGGGACTGCCGGCGCCGGTCCGGTAAACGGCTACGTCAGCTTTCCCATCGCCGTCAAAATCTCCACGGGTCGTTGCATCATTGGCACTGAGTCCAAAATTAATGGCCGTAAACCCCAGACTGCTGCGAAGAATGTACCAAGTTAAGGCCGCGCCATTAGAGCGAACCACCGCCGGGTCAGCTTTGCCATCGCCGTCAAAATCTTGGCTTATCAGCGGGTCATCTCCAGTGATCCCAAATGGGACCGAAAGCAGGGTGTTGGTCAGACTCTGGAGTATGTAGAACACGGACTGCGCGCCGGGACGCCAGACGGCGATGTCCCATTTGTGGTCGCCGTCATAGTCCGCCGGTACACATTTGTCGCCCGCCGACCCCCAAGGCACTCCGGCGAAGCCGAGCGCAGACCGCTGTAAATACCAAGTGATATTGTTGCCCGTGGTGCGCGCCACCACGTAATCGGTTTTGCCATCTCCGTCGAAGTCCATTACCGCAGGCTGGACCAAGGCCGCACGTCGGACGGGGGTATTATCCGCGGCGGGCTGGCCCATCGCCAGATTTACCGACCGAACCGCTGTCGGAGGTGCCCCGTCGGTTGATTCCGCCGTAGCGCACATCGGCGTTGCGGAGACCAAAACCAACGCAACCAGCAATGCAACAAGTTTCATTAGATTTCCCTAATCCCACACGAAGAACAGGTTCTTGACACGCAAGCCAAACCAAA
>JBDSEC010000104.1:0-3856 GCA_039920205.1 Pyrinomonadaceae bacterium | reverse complement strand
GTTGCACGACGGTGCCGAAAATGCCGCCGTCCTTGATGCCGGCCAAGGTCTGATCTTCTTCGTCAAAGCAGATGATCTTGATCTGGCCGACCTTGTTCGCGTCCTTGACGGCATTCAAGATCGCTGGCCCGTTGTAGGACCACAACCCGACCAAGCCCACCAGGTCGTGATACTTGACCAGGGCATCGGCCACGTTCGACTTTGCGCGTGCCGGGTCCGCGTCGTCCGTCCGTACATCAACGATCTCGACCTTGGTGCCCTGTAAGGCATCCTTAATGCCCTGGTAACGGTCCCTGGAATTCTGCGAGTCGATCTTGCCCACGAAGATCATGATCTTTCCGCCCGCGGGTAAGGCTTCCTTGATCATTTCGCCGGCTTGTTTGCCGGCCGCGTGGTTGTCGGTACCAATGTAAAGCGTGCGGTCGCTGGTTGCCGCATCGGAATCTTGCGTAATGACCAGGGTCTTCTTCGCCGTGTCGTTGATCAACTGCACTTCGTTCGCCGGGTCGACGGGACTCATGGCGATACCGGAAATACCGCCGGCGACTAGATCGTTAATGATCCGCGTCTGCTCGGCCGCACTGCCATCCGAAGGGATCTTGAATTCGACCTGAATGTCGGGGAGTTCCGCCGCTGCCTTTTCGGTCCCCTTACGCGCGATGGTCCAATAATCCGAAGCATTGTTGGTGACAAAGGCGAGTCGCACCTTGCCCGATCCGCCGCCTTTGGGTTTACAACTGCCGGCGGCGAATACGACGAAAAAGGCTAAAGATAGTGCGAGCACCTTGCTGATGCGTTGGTTCATTTAGTTGTCTCCCCGAACTTAATTGAGCGCTCGGCCCTAGGCCAGCATTTCCTTCCCGTTGAAAGCTTAACGGTGAATTGGACCCGACCGCTCGGTGCGCCGGCCTAACTCACTCAAACACCTGGCAACTTAACTTACTTGCTGATCTAGCTTTTGAAGCGTCGAGGATAGCCGGTTTTGGAATTCCGGTCTATGGCGGAGGCGAGCAAAATATTAGTCACCGTAGCGACTCAAGTACATTTTATTCTCGTACTCAACGATTCCGAGCCTTACCTGATCTAGCCAGCCGCGGCGACCAAGCACATTGCGCGAAAATCCTTCCGCCGCCGCAAAGTAAACCGTAACCTCAAAGGAATAGCCCAGAGTCTCAAGCGTTACGGCGTGACCAAAAGCATCGAAACTCCCAGTGACAGTAGCAAAACGGGCCGGGCTTCCCGACTCAACATCGAGTCCTAGTGATTCGGCGTGACCGCGATTGAAAATACAAAACGTCGAACCCGTATCGACGTCAGCCTCAAATCGAACGCGATCCGTGCCATGGTGAAGCGCTGCAAGCAAGCGCAGCGTGTCATGGGCTGAATAATCGCGCTCGACTTCAAAACCCAAGTTAAAAGTCATAGCCATCCTCCTGAGGAAGGCTCGTCAGATTTCTGAACCCGCACCACAAACGGAATCTCGATTCCCGCATTTCGGGCCGAAAGATATACCTTGCGTGGATCGCTGCCGTGTGCGACCAATTGATCATCTTCGACTGCCACCCATTGGCCCAAATATTCGTCACGGTGGGCATCGATCCACTTGTGTTCCTGCGCGCTGTCAATGGGATCGCCAGGCTTTGTGCCATTCGCATCTAATGATTCAAGCGCGACAAGCAGACGGCGCCTTTCTTCCGGTGCAAGCGATTTTACGTCATTGATCACTTGTTCAAGCGTAGCCATTATCCGTCTCCTATATTGCTGGTTATTATTTTAACATTTTGGCTGTGGTTCAATCTAGCGTTTCCACGAGGGTTGGCTCCCGTTCAACGTACCTTACGTGGGTTATTCGAATGAAGCTCCGGGACACTGCATAGAAAAACAAGCCAGCGCGCCAAAAGTTGGCCCGCGTTTTGAGTTCCGCCTTTCGGATGCGCCTGAACCATTTCAGACCGCCGCCTAAGGATGCGGAATTCAAAACGCGGACCCACCTGCTAACCCATAGACCCCGACCGTTGATTTTCTTGCGCTTTCAATGATTGAATAAGGTGGATGGAAGCCAAGGACGGAACAACTTCTGAACTCAAAGTATTCATTTCAAACCGAGCCTCGGTTTGCGGTGAATGTCACGAGAATCTCGGCACCAAGGCCTGGATCACACTGGCGGGAGATAAGGGTGCGCTGTGCTTGGCCTGCGGCGATCTGGACCAGCTAGAATTTCTCCCTTCGGGCGATGCCGCACTGACCCGGCGAGCGAAAAAACACTCGACCCTTAGTGCGGTGGTGTTGCAATGGAGCCGGTCCCGCAAACGCTATGAACGGCAGGGACTACTGGTCGAGGCCGCCGGGTTGGAGCAAGCCGAAGCCGAATGCCTAGGCGATGCCGAGGTCCGCGAACGAAAGCGCGAGCGGACGGCCGTACGACGGGCGGAGGTGGATCAGCAATTTGTCGAGCGGTTCGCCGCCCGGGTTCGCGAACTATATCCGGGTTGCCCAAAAGGGCGCGAACGCCAGATCGCGGAACACGCCTGTGCTAAATACAGCGGCCGCGTGGGGCGTTCAGCATCCGCCAAATCGTTTGAACCAATGGCGGTGCGCTTTGCCGTCCAGGCTCATGTTCGGCATCGCGAGACCAACTATGACGGACTGCTGGCGCGGGGATCAGACCGGCAAAGCGCGCGCGGCCGGGTCGCGGCCGCGATCGCTGAAGTCATGGAGGCTTGGGAATCGGCTAATTGACCCGACGATGCGATGCCGGACCACCACGGTCGAAACCCGCGGTTAATTACCCTAGCTTACGACAATGCAATGAAGTCGCCCGCCTTTAGCGACGAGGATTTCCCATCCGCGAACTTTACCTCCATCGTCTGACCGCTGACGGAAACGACCCGGGCAAAACTCCAACTTGAGGTTTCGCTTGCCGGCCGGACCAGAATGAAATCATCGACCTTGGGCATGGTCGCCCCTTCAGCTTTGGGGAAGGGCGCGACGCGGTCGATCGAAACCTTTGAATCGGGAAACGACGGCCAGTCGATCATTGCGTCCGTGCCGGTAACACTTTTCACGACGCCGGGATACCAGGACGACGCCTCCCAACGGGCAACAACTTTTTCGCCGACCTTTGGCTTGTAACCCGGCGGAACAACCAACGCCTTGCTCGTCGCCATCTTTTCGAACGCTTTCACTTCGCCGTATTTCTTGAATTCAGCGGCCGAGGCGGGCGAGACCTTGATCACCTTTTCGTGCGAGACACTACTGACCTTACCGTTGTCGATGTTCTCGACCTCGATCAGATCCGGGGTGACATTCTTGACCACGCTGCCGGCCCAATAATTGTCCCGGTCACGGTCACGGGCAACCACGATATCGCCGGCCTTCACATCGGCCTTGGCGCCCGCCGCCGGCAAGGGGTGCACATCGTCGGCATCCACTTTTTCGATCGAGGTCCCGTATTTGAATTCGTAACGCGAGCCGTCGATCTTCTCCACCTTACCTTCGACGTAGCCCTGTGGTGAAAACTTGTAAACTGCGGTGTCGCCCACTTTCGGCTTGGTGGATGTGGTTCCCGGCTTCGGGTCCCCGGATGACGTAGATCCGTCATTTGCTGTCTTGGATGACCCGCAGGCGAGCATTCCAAAAGCTAAAAGTGCAACAAGCAAGGTTATTTTCATGGTGGTCCTGTTCGGGTAATTCGCCGGTCCGTCGATGTTCGGCGATGGGGTTAGGGGCCGGGACGGCTGGTCCCGCAAAGTGCAAGATCAATCTTTTCGCTTACCCACGAATTCAAAACTGATCTTGGGATACTTGTTTGCGTCGCGTTAATCCTTGATCGACAATTTGACCACGCCGGCTTCGT
>JBDSEC010000103.1:0-6591 GCA_039920205.1 Pyrinomonadaceae bacterium | reverse complement strand
CATTTTGCTATTGCGTCCGCTGGGCGGAACCGAGTGCAACGCGCCTGGTAACGGACCTGAGCGAGCACGATTTACTGATGCGTTTGATTTACCATCGCGACCCAGCCTATATTGGATTATTGTAACGCCTAGCCCGGATTTGCCGTGGGTGGCATATTTTAATAAAGGTAGACTGAAAAACATGTCGCGTCGTCCTTTGATCGGGATCACCATGCGCGTCGAGTTGGAACGCGAACGCTATTATTTGGCACGCGATTACAGCGAGGCGGTCGAAGCCGCCGGAGGAACGCCGATCCATATTCCGTTGATCCCGAACCCGGAGTACATTACTTCGATCGCCGAGATATTAGACGGTGTTTTGCTTCCCGGGAGTGATTCCGACGTGGATCCGTATCGTTATGGCCACGAACCACACCGTAATTTAGGTCCCGTCTATCCGCTGAAAGACGCAACCGACCTCTTATTGCTAAACGAGATCGAACGCCGGCGGATCCCTACGTTGGGAATCTGTTTTGGCATGCAGGTGTTGAACGTTTCCCGCGGTGGTACGTTAATTCAAGACATTAATAGTGAGGCGCCACAAGCGATAAAGCACGAACAAGGCGCACCGCGCGATCGATGGTCGCACCGGATCAAGCTTTTGGAGGACAGCCGACTTCGGCAACTTGCCGCTGATGATGCCGCACTGGTCAATAGCCATCATCATCAAGCCGTGCTTTCGGTTGGCCGCGATCTAGTGGCGACGGCATGGTCGTCAGATGGGCTTATCGAAGCCATCGAGGACCCCCGCCCCGAGCATTCGGTGATGGCCGTCCAGTGGCATCCGGAGATCGCGTGGGCGCGTGACCCCCTTTCCTTGGCAATTTTCAAGGAATTTGTTGCGATCGCCGGCAATTTTGCCAACTCGCGCGTCGCCAATTCCGATGCCGAAGTGGTGCGAGCGTAGGTTTCACTTTAAGTTTTGCAATTTGATATTTCGCGTCACTTCACGAGTATTCTGAGAAGTTGAAGCTATGTTGATTCACGATATGGGCCTTTTTGGCCGGGTGGCGTTAATAACCGGCGGTTCGCGGGGAATCGGTCGGTCCCTGGCGATCCATCTCGCTAAGGCGGGTGTCCGGGTGGCCATTAGTTATCATTCCGACGACGCAGCGGCCCAAGAGGTCGTACGGCTTTGCGTTGAGGCTGGCTGCGATGCGCTGGCGGTCAAGGGCGAACTGGCCAACGTTGACGACGCGGCGAATATCGTCAACAAATGCTACAAAAAATTCAATCGGCTGGATTATTTGATCTGCAATGCGGGGATCTGGGAAGGTGGTGCGGTCGAAGATATCAGCGAAGAACTGTGGGACCGCGTTATTGATGTCAATCTGAAGGGAACCTGGGCGGTTTGTAAGGCCGCTGTGCCCATCATGAAGCGCCAGGGATCCGGCCGGATCGTGGTCGTAAGTTCGACCGCGGGCCAGCGAGGTGAAGCTTTCGTGGCGAATTATGCGGCCTCAAAAGGGGGCCAGATATCGTTCGTTAAGTCGTTAGCAGTTGAATTGGCGCCCTCGGATATCACCGTCAACGCGGTCGCGCCCGGCTGGGTCGAGACCGAAATGAACCGAGAAGTCTTTGCCGACGCAAAATTCAGGGACGGTGTAACCCAAGCTATTCCGCTTCGCCGCATCGCGTCTCCCGACGACATTGCGTTGCCGATCATGTTCCTTTGCAGCAATTGGGCCCGTCACATTACCGGTGAAGTTCTGAATATAAACGGTGGTTCCGTGTTATGTGGCTAGCACGCAATGCCTCCAATCCATAACGTGATACATGAAGTCTAAGAAGCCCATCAAACTCGGGGTCGAGCACCTCCTGTCAAATTTACCGGAGTTGTTACCGGGGTCTAGAATCGGTTTGGTTTGCAACCAAGCTTCGGTTGACCATAATTTTCGGCATGTTGCAGATCTTTTTCGCGAGCGCAAGGATATCCAATTGACCACCTTGTTCGGTCCGCAGCACGGGATTCGCAGCGAGGTTCAGGACAATATGGTCGAGACGCCGCACACGGTGGATCAGGCGACCGGATTGCCGGTCTATTCGCTTTATAGCGAAACGCGCGAACCGACGGCAGAAATGCTCGAAAACGTGGACGCCATAGTATTCGATATGCAGGACGTTGGCTGTCGCATCTATACGTTCATCTACACTCTTGCGAATTGCATGCGCGCCGCGTCAAAGTATGGCAAGCGGGTGGTCGTTTGTGACCGCCCGAATCCGATCGGCGGAGTTGCCGTGGCTGGGAACGTGTTGGAACCGGAATATGCGTCGTTTGTCGGTCAATATCCAATACCGGTTCGGCACGGCATGACTGTGGCTGAGTTGGGGAAGCTGTTTAACGAGCATTTTGGGCTCAATTGCCAACTGGAACTGATCCGGATGTCGAATTGGAGCCGGGAAGATTGGCTGGACGAAACTGACGCGCCGTGGGTTTTGCCGTCGCCGAACATGCCTACGGTGGATACGGCAGCGGTGTTTCCCGGTACCGTATTTCTGGAAGGAACGCAGATGTCGGAAGGGCGGGGAACCACGCGGCCTTTTGAACTAGTCGGCGCGCCATATATTAATTCTGAGAAATTTAGCGCCGTGCTGAATGGTTTTGGATTTCCGGGTGTCTATTTTCGGCCGAGCGGCTTTCAGCCTACTTTCCAAAAGCATGCCGGAAAAAGTTGTGGCGGGGTTCAGCTTCACGTACTGGATCGGGAAGCGTTCGAGCCGGTGAAAGTCGGCTTGGCCATCGTCAAAATGGCTTTTGATCATCATCCGAATGAGTTCAAATGGAAAGAACCACCCTACGAATACGAGTACGACAGAAATCCCTTCGACATCATTGCCGGTACCGCCAAGATCCGAAAGCAGATCGAGTCCGGGGTTGATCTAGACGTGATCGAATCCGAATGGAGCCGAGAGTTGGAAACGTTCAAAGAATTGCGCCAGGATTTCCTGCTTTATTAATCCGATTTGGCGCTTACTTAAACAATTAGTTTAACTAAAGTCGGCGCGACGACGTTTAAGTAATTACCTGAGGTCTGACGGGAAAAGTAATGCAAAACACAGTGGATGAGCTGTTGGGCGAGTGTGCGGTCATCCACGGACATATCTGCCCGGGGCAACTTCTCGGCGTGCGGATGGCATTGGCTGGTTGTGAACTCATTGGCGTCGAAGACCCCAAAGGTGCCGATCGAAAGAAACTAATTGTCTGGGTCGAGATCGACCGTTGTGTTACCGATGCGATTAGTGCAGTGACCGGGGCCCGTATCGGACGCCGGTCGTTGAAGGTAGTCGACTATGGGAAGGTGGCGGCCACCTTTCTGAACCAAGAAACCCGGGTAGCATTTCGGATCGTGGCGCGGGACGAATCTCGGGCGTTAGCCGATGCGCTGCACCCGGAAGTAGCATCAAAGAAGGACCGGCAAATGTTAGCCTATCGAGAGGCATCTAACGAACAGTTGTTCAAATTCGAATCGGTAAATGTGGAGTTGAGCAAATTCGACCATCCGGGCAAGCCCTTAACGCGAGTATCTTGTGCAAAATGCGCAGAGGGAATCAATGACGGGCGCGAATTGAGAGGTTCAGACGGCTCAATGCTGTGTAAGCCCTGCGCCGAAGGTGGTTATTATCAAGTTGTTTGATCTAGCAGTGCGAATTACCCGAAAAAAGGGAATCATGAGGTCGAAATCAAGCCATAGAACCAATCTGTCGGCGGTCGCATTTCTGGCTGCCGCGGGTTTTTTGCTTGGATTGGCGATCGCGAACCAAGCTCAAAGCGGCCGGCCAACCCCGACTCCGCCCGATCGAACCGGTTCGATCGATGACGGCGACACCATCAAAGTCCGCACTGATGAGGTCATGATACCGGTTACCGTGCGAAACAGCGAAGGCAAGCGGGTAGAAGGACTTACGCCCGCTGACTTCATGATCTTCGATAACGGTAAACGGCAAGAGATCGCCGGCTTTAACCGTGAACGCACACCCGTTCAGGTCATTCTATTGCTCGACGCTTCGGGCAGCGTTTTCGAGCACATGGAATTCATACGCGAATCCGCCATTAAGTTCGTTGCGGCGCTGCGCCCGGAAGATAGTGTGTCCGTCATGCAGTTCGCCGATGATGTGCAGTTGCTGCAAGATTGGACGTCGGCAGGGAATTCGTCGGTCATTTCCAAAGCCCTGAACAAGCGTTATCGCCCGGGTTTGAGTACCAGTTTTTATGATGGGGTCTATTTGGCCGCCAAGGAACAGATGGCGAAGGTTTCCGGCCGCAAGATCATCATACTTTTGACTGATGGTATTGATATGCCGAAAGTAAAGCATGCCAACCGGGTAGATGCCGTAAAGGCGCTGCGCTATAGCGAGGCCGCGCTTTATGTCATAAGTTTGACCGGGATATTGCGCAATAACTATCAAAACGCGACGGGAAACACCAAAACTAAACAGGTCATGCGCGGGTACGATCCGCGCCAAGTGAAGCAGGATCAACAGACAATAAATGACGCCGAGGACTCGCTTTCCGAGATGGCGACCATATCCGGAGGCTATATGTTTCTGCCGCTATTGGAAGAAGATCTGAAAGAATCATTACAGGCGATTAGCGAGGAGCTGCGTTCACAGTATATTATTACGTATCGACCGACGTCCGCGCCGAGATCGGGAGAGTGGCGTGATATCAAAGTATTGGTTGGGTCGGGCGGACTCGAGGTTCAGGCTCGCGACGGATATCGCGGCCGGGCCGATTGAGCCAACCGAAAGGATTCAATAAATTTGCCAAACGAGGGAACGAAACCGTGGCTGCTTACCCTGGCGGGGCTAGCCGTTCCGGGGCTCGGACATTTGCTGCAGGGGCGATGGGTACGAGCACTAATTTTAGGCGGCGCCGTGTTGTCGCTTTTTGGCCTGGGGATCTGGCTGGGTGGAAATATCTTTGTCATCAGCAGTTCCGAAGAAGGCACTTCCTATTTGCTCCAATATCCGCCGGCTTTTGCCGATCTGGGCAATGGGATCGCTTACATATTTTGCGCCATTACCGGTGTGGGGTCGTCGCCGGATCTTGCTAAGCTTTACACCTACGAATTTGGCCAGCGTTTTATCCTCGTATCCGGGCTGCTTAATTTCTTGGCGGCCTTGGATTGCTTTGATATCGCCGTAAAAAGAAAATCATGATTCATTTCGGAATGATGTTGTTGTTCGCCCTGGTCGTGGCCATTGTGTTTGGCTTAGTGGGTAGAGACACCACCGGGGAACGATTGAAATACGGAGCGAAAGTTTTCGCCGAGTTTACGGCGGTGGGAATCGCTTTATCGTGGATCCTGTATTTCTTCCCCCTTTAACGTTGCGTCCGATAATAATGATTATACAATAAGTGAGAGTAAGTTTCTGCCGCCGGAAAACTAGCCCAACTTGACAGTCCTCGAACTGCTTGCTAGATTACGCGGTCTTTTGCCTTTAGCGGGAGTTGTTGTTCTTCGTGTTTAACTTCCCGGCTTTAAGCTAATTCAAAACGTTTATCTTCGATAAATTCAAAAGGAACAATAGATACCTATGCCAGATTATGACATTAAAGATATTTCGCTTGCCGCCGACGGCAAACAGCGAATCGATTGGGCGGATCGTGAAATGCCGGTGTTGCGGTTGATCCGCGAGCGATTCGCGAAGGAAACCCCACTTAAGGGTACCCGGTTCGTGGCTTGCGCCCATATTACGACCGAGACGGCCAATTTGGCCCGTACGCTGCAGGCTGGTGGCGCGGAATGCGTCATGATCGCTTCCAACCCGCTTTCGACACAGAATGACGTAGCCGCCTCGTTGGTAGCCGACCACGGCATGTCGGTCTATGCCATTAAGGGCGAATCGACCGAAACCTACAACCGGCACGTCCGGACAGCGCTTGATTCCAAGCCCCAGATCATCATTGACGACGGTTCCGATGTGGTCGCGACACTGATCAAGGAACGTCCAGATCAATTGAGCGAAATTATCGGTTCGACCGAAGAAACTACGACTGGAATCGTCCGCTTGGAAGCCATGGCGGCCGCCGGGGTTTTGACTTTTCCGGCAATGGCGGTAAATAACGCCCAAACCAAGCATTTCTTTGATAATCGCTATGGTACCGGCCAATCAACGCTGGATGGAATCATCCGTGCGACCAATATCCTGCTGGCGGGCCGTAATGTGGTCGTCGTCGGGTATGGATGGTGCGGCAAGGGCGTCGCGATGCGAGCCCGCGGTATGGGATCCAATGTGATCGTGACCGAGATCGATCCGATCAAGGCCATTGAAGCCGTGATGGACGGTTTCCGCGTCATGACCATGTCGGAAGCCTGCAAGATCGGGAACATTTTTGTTACCGTGACCGGCAATCGCCACGTTATCGACGAGGCCCATTTCGCCCAAATGCGCGATGGCGCTATCGTTTGCAATAGCGGCCACTTCGATCTGGAACTCAATTTGGAAGCCTTGAAGGCGATGTCGGCCGACGTTGCACGACGCCGCCCGTTCGTCGAGGAATACAAGCTGAATTCCAACGGTAACCGCATCATCGTTTTGGGCGAAGGC
>JBDSEC010000102.1:0-3306 GCA_039920205.1 Pyrinomonadaceae bacterium | reverse complement strand
TGCGGATCTGGTCTTGCCCGCAACGTCGCAATTGGAACAATTCGATCTGCACAAAGCATACGGTCACCTTTACTTGACCATCAACGAACCGGCGATCGCGCCGCTGTTTGAATCAAAATGCAATACCGAGGTCTTCCGCTTGCTGGCCGAACGGATGGGCTTCACCAACGCCTGCCTCTTCGATTCGGATGAAGAGATGGCGCACCAGGCATTGGAGAGCGATCACCCCTACCTGGCCGGCATCACGTTGGACGAGTTACGAGCGCGCGGATGGATGCGATTGAATGTGCCCGAGGTTTGGGCGCCGTTTGCCGAGGGTGGTTTCCCGACCGCATCCGGCAAGTGTGAACTATTTTCGGAAGCGCTGGCCGCAAAAGGGTTCGATCCCCTGCCCACTTTCACACCGCCTCGTGAATCGGTGCGCAGCGCGCCCGCCTTGGCGGAAAAGTTTCCGCTGGCGTTGATCAGTCCAGCTGCGCATGCCTTCCTGAATTCCAGTTTCGCCAATATGTCGAAACAGTTGCGCCAGGAAGCACGGCCGTTTGTCGAGATACATCCCACCGACGCCGCCACCCGCGCGATCACCGACGGTCAGATGGTGCGTGTCTTCAACGACCGCGGCGCCTGTGAATTAAGTGCCGTCGTTACCGTTCGCGCCCGTCCGGGTGTGGTGGTGTCGCCGTCGGTCTGGTGGAACAAACTTTCGCCCGGCAACGTGAATATCAATCAATTGGCGTCACAGGAATTGACCGACCTCGGCGGCGGCGCAACGTATTACGATGCGTTGGTCGAGATCGCTCCTCTTTAGCTTTTAGCCGTTTGCCATTAGCTGTTAGCCAGCCAAAATGAAAACCCTTTAGCTATTAGTCGTTTAGCCAGAAAAGACAAACACCCGTCTTAAGGCGGTACTAAAAACCCTGGGCAAGTTGAGTCCCATCTCCCTTTCTCCCCATCTCCCCTTCTCCAACGAACCCGTCGCTTCCGGTTCTTCCCCCCAACCCCCGACCCCCAACCCCCAACCCCGCCGCTTCGGCTTGGCCTGGCACACGTTTTGCCAACACTCCTTCGGAATTTACGAAATGTATAGAAATCATTCGCACCCCGCGGTGCGAGGAGGAAAGACAATATGAAAACCGAACAACGGAACGAACTTCTTTACCAGGCGCTCGAGACCGAATTGGGTGGCGTGCAGATCTACACGACCGCGATCACCTGCGCGGTGAATGAGGAGCTTAAAGAAGAGTGGGAAAAGTATTTAGAACAGACGACGCATCACGTCGAGGTAGTCACCGGCATTTTTGAAACGTTGAAATTGGACACCGAAACCGAGACGCCGGGACGCAGCGTCGTGCGTCACATCGGCGAATCTTTGGTCAAAGCGATGCAGATGGCGAAAAAAGCTGGGGATCCGAAAGCGGCGGAATTGGTCGCGGCGGAATGCGTTGTTTTGGCGGAAACCAAGGACCACTTGAATTGGGAATTGATCGGTGAAGTGGCCAAGAAAGAAAAGGGCGAAGCGGGCAAGGCGCTCAAGGCCGCCCACGAAGAGGTCGAGAACGAAGAGGACGAGCACCTTTATCACACGACCGGCTGGACCCGCGAGTTGTGGATCGAATCGCTAGGAATGCCGTCGGTACTTCCCCCGCCAGAAGAAGAGAAAGACGTGAAGACGGCGATCGGCGCGGCGCGGGCCAAGGCGGCTCGTACCCAATTGCTCTAATTCATTTCAACCGTAACCCGAGAGGAAATCATGGCAACGACAAAAAAAGGTGCGGCGAGCAAAGCCACCGCGGCCAAGAGATCGGCGAAGCCGGCCAAGCCGGTTTCGTCCCGAAAGTCGGCGACGGTGAAAATGCCCTCGGCCGCACGTAGGCGATCAACGCCACGGAAGGGCATTCTTAGCCGGGCGAAAGACGCGATCGCTGATGTGTTTACGTCCGTGGTGACCGGTGCCGCTGCCGGCGCAATGACGGGTGCCGCGGAGGCCGGCACTGAGATCATGGGCGACGGTGACGCCAATACGAAAACGGCGTCGAAAAAGTCGGCCAAGACTCCGGCCGCGTCGAAGTCCGCCGCCAAATCGGTCGCACCGGCTGCCACCAAGTTGGTGGCGAAAAGCGCCGGGTCTTCGCGAAACAAAGCGTCAAGCAAGAGCAGCGCTAAATCGTCCAAGAAGGTTGCTCCGGCCAAAACCACCGGGGCAGCCAAGACCAGAACGGCGAAAAAGCGACTCGGTTCAAAGTAAGGCGAACGTGAAAAAGGCGGGAGTAAGAAATTGCTCCCGCCCTTTTTCTTTCGCCAATCAGTTCGCGCTTCGCGCCGCGCTTTCCCAAGCCCCGTCCGGATTTAATACTTTCAGCTCCACGATCCGACCGTTCGGATCGCGGATGAATTTGAAACGCACTTCGGTCGTCGCGGACAGGGCAAACTCATCGCGTTTAACTTGAGATAATTCCAGTTTTGGGCCTTCACCGTGCGGACCACTCAAGCGTTGAAGATAAAGCTTCCCGTCTGTGACCGTGACCTGACGAATACCGTAATTGCCCGCATATTGGGCGAACTCACCCGCGGCCGAAGGCGTAGCCGGAACGGCAACCGATGCCGTGACCGGCGCGGCGACCGGCGTCGTCCGCACCCAACGCATTCGGCGGTTGACTTGATCGATAGAGATAGCGAAATCGCGAATGAAGCCATAGCCAATATTCAAGTGGGTCAACCGGCCAAAGAACGTCACGCGAGGATCGTCGAACTTGTGACCACCCAACTTCACCTGGCCAGTTAATTTCGCGCCGTAGATCACCGATTCGCCCGCCACTGTCCGGGCGCGGCCGATCTCGACCGGTTTGCCTTCCAGCGGCAGTTTCTCCTGATACTCGGTCGGGAACGAAAGCTCGCCCGGTGAACCGGTATCCAAAGTTGCGATCAGGTCTTTACCCGCAACGTTCAACGGCACTCCGAATAGACCGGTCTCGCTGTAGCTATATTCGATCACCTCGCCGCCATCTGCTTTGGGCAACGCGCCACGGCTGATGCCGATCTTGCCGTTTGGATAATCGATGGTCAGCAGCAGTTTTGAAAAAAGCGGCATACCTAGAACACCACGCGGCGCACCGGGTTGGTAGAGCGCCGATCGATACCATGACACCGCGATAAAATTCGCGAACGTCGCGCCACCCATCTGCAACTTGTCTACTTGATTGCGCGTGGCGGTGATCGCTTCGGGATTCGCCGGGTCGCCGATCTTGGTCGTCCCCTGATTGGGCAGCTTCAATTCGTTAACCAGTTCCTGGTCCATCACCGTCGCAC
>JBDSEC010000101.1:0-8873 GCA_039920205.1 Pyrinomonadaceae bacterium | reverse complement strand
GTCGGGCTGTCCAACGTAAAATATTGGGCACGGAAACCAAACGAGAATTGCAGCCGATCATTCATCAACCGGATCTGATCCTGCACAAAAAAGGTGTGACTGCGCTGCGTTGCGCGGACCGTATTATTGTCCGCAACTACCGGTTGAATGTTGTCGTTGAAGAACCGCTCGTGCTCGAATTCATATCCAGCCGTTACCAGATTATTCCGTCCCAACAAGAAGTCAGCCCGCGCGTTAAAGGTGTTGATCATGCCTTCGTAGTCGGTACGGCCTGGAAATTGCGAAGCCACGCCACCCGGCCCATTGCGATTACTGCGCGTGGTGCGAACGCCGCTATAGGACAGCGTGTAATTGAACCGATCCGTGGGCCGCTGAACGAACCGTACCGCGCCCGCAAAAAAGTTGGTGGCCTGCGAATTGTCCGGATCGTTGGCGTCGGGAATGAAATTGGCGCCATTCAACTGCAATCCGCTGACGGGGGTGCCGTTGGCATAACGCGCCAACTCGGCGTCGGACAACGCGACCGCATTCGTGATGCCGGGCCGTAGAGTGGTAAGCAAAACTCGCGGGCTATTATTCAATTGAACAAAGGCATTACTCGCGTAAAGATAACCCGACAGCGTGGTCTTTGAGTTCAAGCGAAACAGGATCCTTCCCTGCCCGCTGGTGTTTCGCGCCGCGTCGTCGCCGTCGATCCCGTTGCTGAAATTCAGATGCGATAGACCCGCGCTGTAGATCACGCGGTCACCCGCCGTGCCGCCAGCCATCTGCGCCCGGCCGCGGAACATTCCTAGGCCGCCGCCCTCGAACAACACGGTGCCGTGGAATGGCCCGCCGCCCTCGGCCGTGACTAGATTGACCACGCCACCGATCGAGTTAGTTCCATAGAGCGACGAACCCGAGCCGCGCAGAACTTCGACCCGATCCAGATCGGTGACTGAAAGATCACCGAGAAAGCTGGAAGCATCACCAGTGATCGCGGTCGAATCGCGCAGCCGCCAACCATCCAACAAGATCGCCGTGTCTTGATTGCGCAGTCCGCGGCTCTTGATCGACGCCAAGCGGCCCGGTCCACCTAATCGCTGAACGCGCAATCCGGGTACGGTCGCAAGCGAATCCGCCACCGAGTTCGCATCACGATTCTGCAACTGTTCGTTATCAATAACCGTAACGGCTTTCGATACCTCGTCAACCGGTTGCGCGGTGCCCGACGCGGTCACCACCACCTCGGCGCTGACCCCACCAACCTCCAGTTGCAAGTCATGTGTGACAGCGCCGTCTACGCGCACATCCGACAAGACAAATCGCGCGAAGCCATTTGCATCAGCGATCAACAAATAGTTGCCGGCGGCGAGACCGTGAAATTCGTAATGCCCCGTGGGATCCGAAACGGTCGATGCTGCGTCTGCCGGCCGTTCGCGCGGGATCAGGCTGACCCTGGCGCCCGTGACCGCAGCATTTTGCGCGTCCATGACGCGACCCGAAACGACCGCGCCCGATTGCGCGAACCCGAGTGATGGAAGGAGCAAAAGCGCAACCAATAGCGCCAGTTGGATCGGTGCCGTCTGGTGCCGACCGAGCCGACTCATAATTTCGTTTATCAACGTGCGGCGGTGAACACACCGCTGCGCAAAACTTTGTGATGCTTTCATAAGAAGCCTCTCCCTGCCCGTCGCAGTGCGAGCTTGTAAGGGGTTAGGCGGATCGGTCTCCTGACTCGCAGCGACAAATGAACTGACGTTTGCCAATTCGTTTGGGCTCTTGCGCCTTCCCGCTTTCGCAGTGGCTTCGTGCAAGAGTTTCACTTTGCTTACAGTTGCGCGGGCAGTGCCGGCCTTACACCGTCTTCCCGATCCCGCTACCCGGGTTGTCAACTAACCGATGCCCAGGATCGGTGCACCGGCGTTATTCGTGGAGCGCCCGAAATCGGATGCAGATCCACTAATACTTCAATGCCAAACACGCCGCTCAGGATTTCTGGCGTGAATACTTCGAAGGGTGGTCCAAAGGAGACCATTTCGCCGTCTTTCATCAGCAAGATCGCATCGCCGAATTCAGCGGCAAGATTCAGATCATGCGTGACCACGACGGCGGCAACCTTCTGGTTATTGCAGCGATTCCGCACCAACCGCAGGACCGTAGCCTGATGAGCCAGATCCAGATTCGCCGTCGGTTCATCCAGCAATAGATTGGTCGCGCCGGTGGCCAAGGCCCGCGCCAACACCGCTCGTTGCCGCTCTCCCCCGCTCAATTCATTCATCAATCGGTCGGCGAATTCGGTCAGTTCGCAATCCTGCATCGCATCGGTCGCGGCCGCCACATCTTCTTCGGTTTCCCAGCCCCAAGCGCCGATGGTTGACCAGGCGTAGCGGCCACCCAAAACAAATTCCAGAACCGTGACGGGGAATCTCAGTTCAGCCTCTTGCGCCACCACCGACAGACGGCGGGCAATATCGCGCCGCGAATAGCTTTTTAGCGGCCGCTGATCGACCAACACCGAACCGGTGTCGGTTTCGACCGCCGCATTAAGAGCGCGCAACAAACTGGTTTTGCCGGCGCCATTAGGACCGGCGATAGCGACGATCTGTCCCGGCTCCACGCGCAGAGACACGCCGTGCACTGCCCAGCGGTCACCGTAACGCACCCCTATATCACGGGCTTCCAACATCAATTCACCCGGCCCCTTCGCAGCAGGAAAATAAAGAGCGGGGCTCCCAGCAACGCGGTAATCGCCCCCACGGGCAATTCGCGCGGCGATATCAAGGTGCGGGCAACCGTGTCAGCCAAGACGACGAACAGACCACCGGCCAACGCCGACGCTGGTATCACTAAACGGTTGTCGCTCCCGAACGCAAGTCGCACCATATGCGGAACCACCAGGCCCACATAACCGACCGACCCGCTGGAGGCGACCGAGGTGCCGATCAACAAACTGGCCACCACGAACACGGCTAATCGAACGCGGCCGACCTCGACCCCCAGATCAAATGCGTCGCGCTCGCCTAGCATCAACAGATTTAGCGAACGGGCGTTTAGCACCAGCAAGATGGTGCCGAAGATGGCAACTATCCCAGCCACCAAGGTTGCTTCTGAACTCCCGCCCGACAGATCACCCAATAGCCAAAAGGTGAACGAACGGATACGCGTGGCATCCATCAATGCGGTCACAAAAACGATCACGGACGAAAGAAACGTCGTAACGATCACGCCCGAAAGGATCATCCGTTCGGGTGAAGCCCCGGCCCGGCCCCGCGCAATTCGATAAACCACCAGGGTCGCGCCCAAGGCGCCGGCAAACGCGAACACCGGGCGGCTCCAGGCAAAGCTGGTAAAGAAGACCAGAGCCAACATCGTACCGACGGCAGCGCCGTTAGAAACGCCCAATAAATAGGGTTCGGCCAGCGGGTTGCGCAATAATGCTTGATACGAAGCACCCGCCGCGGCCAATGACGCGCCGACCGTCACACCCAACCAGATACGCGGCAAACGAATGGTCAGCAGGATCGCGTGCTGTTCCGGAGTCAATCCGCATGTACCACGCGTGAACAATGCGCAGACCGAACCCGCAACCGGCAGACGCTGGCTGCCGATCAACGACGCACCCAATACCACCAGACCCAACGCAACCAGTAACCCAACGCATACGATCACGGTGCGGCGCAGGGTCCAGCGATCGCGCGCCCGCCGCCGCTGGATGCCGTTGATCATTGAATTGGTTTCGCTGGTCGTCATTCTGTTCACGATCTAGAATGCATCCGGATGAAGCACGCGGGCCATCTGCTCTAACCCATCCACTAAACGCGGCCCCGGCCGTGAAAGCAGGTCACCGTTTATCTCGTAAACCCGCTTGTTCTCGACCGCTGGTGATTTCAGCAACGACTCCGCCACGATCGAATTGATCTTGCCACCCATCGAATCGCCGGTGGTCATGATGATGGCTTCCGGCCGCGCGGCCAGCGCCGCCTCGGCACTGAAATTGGGCCAAGCCCCGGGAACTTTAGCGGTAACCGAATCGCCGCCCGCCCGGCGCATCAGATCGGTCAAGTAGGAATCGCGGCCCGCGGTATAGAGCGGTTCCCGCGACACTTGAAAGAAGACCTTGACCGGCGGTTTGTCTTTAACCTTAGCTTCGACCGCATTCGAGCGGACACGCAATTTCTCGACCACCTGTACAGCATTCGCGCGCACGCCCAGCAGGTCGCCCACGTTTACAATGGTGCGAAACAGTCCGTCAAGATCTTTTGGATCAGTGACATAGACGGCGATCCTTTGATCGCGCATCTGCTGGGTAAATTCTTCAAGTTGAGACGAGGTCGAGACCAATACTACTTGTGGATGTAACGCAACAATGGCTTCGATGTTCGGCCGGATCGTGTCGCCGACCTTGGCGATCTTCTTCGCCGCTTCCGGATAATCGCAGTAGCTGGTATCGCCGACCAGTTGGTCCTGCGCTCCGATGGCGAATACGATCTCGGTCAGACTTGGGGCCAATGATACTACGCGATCGACCTTTTGGGCGACGACCAGCTTGCGCCCGCCCTCGTCGGTCACTTCGCGAGTCCCGGCGACCGGATCAGTAGCCAGCGTACCGCGGCCTTTGCAGCCGCCACCGAGCAGCAACAAAGCGACCAGGCACAGCACAAGCCCAGGTCGAACCGATCTAGCTGCGCTGACAACAAAATTGTGGAATGACATTTGGATCCCGATCTCGCACAGCTCCGGTGAAGGAAATTACAGGCTGGCGGCGGGCCCTTCGGAAAAAGGGATAAAACGCGGCAGTTAGCCTGAACACCCTTTCGCGAGGCGCTCGTGCGGCTGCAAACACATCGGGCAGGTCCCCTGACTTTGGCACCGGGCAAAAATGAAGCTCATCCTCATCTTCGCCGTCCATCACAGTGGCGCGACCGCGCGGGATTCTCACCCGCTTCCCCTAATTGCCTTGCGATAAAACAAGGCACCCGTGTGTTAATAAAGCTGAAAAGAACTAGTTGAATTCGCTAAGTAGAACCCTAACATGCGCCAACAATCGCTGTCAAAGTTCTCAAATTCGCCCTCAATCTGTTCGTCTATTTTCCGGCTGGTTGGCCAATCGCGCTATTCCCACTATGATAATCAGGCAAATTTAAGCGAAGGAATCGAATAATGATAAAGACCGTCGAATGGACCGATGCCGGCGTGGTTATGCTGGATCAACGCCTGCTGCCGACCCAAGAAATTTATTTGACCTTAAAGACCTGCGATGAAGTGGCCGAATCGATCGTGAACATGACCGTTCGCGGTGCGCCGGCCATCGGCGTTTCGGCGGCCATGGGACTGGCGCTCGGCCTTAAGCACGTTGCCGGCACCGATGTGGCTGATCTTGAATATGAATTCGATCACATGTGCGACGTGATGAGTAAAACGCGTCCCACCGCGGTCAATCTTTTCTGGGCGATCGAACGCATGCGTCAAGTATTCGCGGCCGCTCGCGACGCGGGTCAAGATACCAGCACGATCAAAAAGACGATGGTCACGGAAGCACAGAATATATTTACCGAAGATCTGGCCGCCAATCGCGCGCTAGGAGCTTTTGGCGGTGAACTACTGCCCGATGGGGCCACGGTTTTAACCCACTGCAATGCGGGTGCATTGGCGACGGCGGGCGATTACGGTACTGCGTTGGGCGTGATCCGCGGCGCGATCGACGCCGGTAAAAAGATCGCCGTGATCGCCGACGAAACTCGGCCGTTCCTACAGGGCGCCCGGCTGACGGCGTGGGAACTGCAGAAGGACAATATTCCGGTAACCGTGATCACCGACAACATGGCCGGCCATATCATGAAAAAGGGTGATATCGATGCGGTGGTCGTAGGCGCGGACCGCATTGCGGCCAACGGCGATGCGGCGAACAAAGTCGGAACGTACATGGTGGCGGTGTTGGCCAAGGAACATGGAATTCCGTTCTATGTCGCGGCACCGATCTCGACGGTGGACCTGGCAACGCCGACCGGCGACGGTATCCCGATCGAAGAGCGACCGTCCCGCGAAGTGACCCATGTGCAGGATAGGCAACTTTCACCTGATGGGGTGCCGGTGCATAACTATGCGTTCGATGTAACGCCGAACGAACTGATCGCCGCGATCATTACCGACAAAGGTGTGGCCCGCGCGCCTTATACGGAAAGTTTGAAGAAACTATTTGGCGTCGAGGCGAAATCGGCTTGATCGCGGTTATTTAGATCACAGACATTCAACTTACCGTAAGCGCGTTACGATTCAGAGTAACTCCTTTCAGGCGTGATGAACTTTGGACCGAACCAGTTTGTTGGCAATGTTCAGTCCGCCTGACAGGCTTTTTTTGGGACGGTGACGCGTTATTTTTGACGCTATCGCGGGCTAGTTCAATGAGAAATCCATCTCCACGCATTCTTTGGAGATTTGGATACGACCTGGTGATCGTTCGCCTTAGTCTTAGACTGAATGATGGGAAAGTTCTTCACGCCTGAAAGGCGTAACTCTGATCGGTTGCGCGCTGACGGTAGGTTGAACCGATGCGATCCTCTGATAACCTGGGGGGTCTACTAAGTAGTATTGAATCGGCTCTGTTTCCACCACTCGATGGTACGCCGTAATCCGTCCTCTAACCCAACCAACGTCTGGTAACCCAGCATTTCTTTAGCGCGGGTATTATCCGCCAAGCTGTGCTTTACATCGCCCAGGCGCAGGTCGCGCCATTCGACGACCGCGTCCTCGCGAACGAGCAATCGCTTTAGCGTTTCCAATAAATCGTTAAGCGTCGTCTGTTCACCGTTGGCTACGTTAATGACCTGGCCGAGTCCGGAGACAGTTTCCATCGCACTCAAATTCGCGGCTGCGACGTTGGCGACAAAGGTAAAATCCCTTGATTGTTCACCATCACCGTAAATGACCGGATTACCGCCGCCGGCCAGGTCCGAAATGAATCGGGAGATCACTCCCGAATACTGCGATGAGGGATCCTGCCGCGGCCCAAACACGTTGAAATATCGCAGGCAAACCGTCTCTAACCCATAAACCCGATAAAATACCTGGCAGTAGTATTCGCCGACCAATTTCGCTACCGCGTAAGGCGACAGCGGGTCCGGCTTCATGTCTTCTTGTTTGGGCAAAATGGGCTGATCGCCGTAGGCCGAACTGGACGCCGCGTAGATCACGCGGCGAACGCCCGCATCATGCGCGGCCAGCAACAGTTCAAACGTCGCGTCAACGCAGGCATGATGAGTCTCGCGCGGGCTCGCAACGGAACGCGGGACCGAAGGGATCGCCGCCTCGTGAAACACGACTTCGACGCCTTCCAATGCGCGGGCCAAGGCGGCGGGATCGTTTAGACTGGCCTCAATAAGCTCCACGTCACCGCTGATCTCGTCGATATTCTCGCGATGACCGGTGGAAAGATCGTCGATCACGCGCACGCGTGCGCCCGCCTGGCAAAGCTGATCCGCAATATGGGAACCAACAAAGCCGGCCCCACCCGTTACTAGTACCTTTCCCGTTAAACCCATAGGTCCTTTAATGAACTACCGCGATCAGTAAACCCGACTATCGACCAACGCCGACATATTCAAACCCGAGCTCGCGCATATCTTCCGGTTCGTAGATGTTGCGCAGGTCCGCGATCTTCGGCGTACGCATCAACTTGAAGATCCGCTCCATGTCCAAGCCACGGAACTGGTTCCACTCGGTCATAAAGACCAAAACATCCGCGCCGTCGACGGCCGCGTATTCGTCATCCACGTATTCGATATCGGGCAGCACTTTACGCGCTTCCTCTTCGGCGACTGGATCGAACGCACGTATTTTGGCGCCACGCACGACCAAGATCTGAACGATCTCAACCGAAGGAGCGTCGCGCATATCATCCGTTTCGGGTTTAAAAGAAAGCCCCAAGATACCGATAACCTTGTCTTTGAGTGAGCCGGCTAATTTCTCGATCTTCGGCACCATCGCCTCGCGTTGAAGCCGGTTAACCTCGATCACCGTATCAACGATCATGGTCTTTCCGCCGAATTCACGCGCCAACGTGGCCAACGCCTTGGTGTCCTTCGGAAAACAGGATCCACCAAAACCTGGCCCAGGATGCAAGAACTTTTGACCGATGCGGCGATCCATGCCCATGCCGCGCGCCACATCGTGAACATCACAACCGATCAGGTCGCAGAGGTTCGCGATCTCATTGATGAACGAGATCTTGGTGGCGAGAAATGCATTCGCCGCATACTTTGTAAGTTCCGCAGCTTCCAGCGAAGTGATCACGAAGGGAGTTTCGATCAGATATAACGGCCGATAGAGGTCGCGCATGATCGCGACGGCTTCTTCATCGCGGCTGCCGATCACAACGCGATCGGGGCGCATAAAATCGCTGATCGCCGCGCCCTCGCGCAAAAATTCAGGATTCGAGACCATGCCGAAATTGGTCTTGTTGGTTTGGTGATCGCGGATCAAAGTACGCAAACGCTCGCCCGTGCCCACGGGAACGGTTGATTTGGTCACGATCACCTTGTAACCATTCATGTGCTCGGCCACTTGCCGGGCGGCCGCTTCCACAAAACTCATGTTGGCCGAACCGTCTTCGCTGGGCGGTGTTCCCACGGCCAGAAAGATCACCAACGACTCGCGAACGGCTGATTTAATATCAGTGGTGAAGGTCAACCGGCCGGCTTGAGCATTCTTCTGAACGATCTGTTCTAGACCGGGTTCGTAGATGGGGATCTCGCCTTCTTTGAGGCGGTTTATCTTGCCTTCATCAATATCAACGCAAGTAACATCAACGCCAAATTCCGCAAAACACGCGCCCGTGACCAATCCCACGTAGCCCGTTCCAATCACTGCTATATGCATTATTCCAATGGATCCAA
>JBDSEC010000100.1:0-2912 GCA_039920205.1 Pyrinomonadaceae bacterium | reverse complement strand
TAACGCCCCGTCCATGACGTTCTGCGAGATGGTCATATCGATCCCGGACCGACTCAACCAGATCGCGGCGTCCTTGAAGCCCACCATATGGTTATTACGGATAACGACGCGATCGACCGGATTGGTGGAGGAGCGAATGGCGCCCTGCACCCCAGTGTTACCGCCGCCCGAGAAGGTGAAGCCGTCAATGATGCTATCCGCGCTGCCGGTGTTCAAGTCGAGTAGCGAAAGCGGATTGGCGGTCGTAATAATCGATTCCACCGCGGGGTTCGGAGCGCCCGCGACCCGGCCCCGGGCATCGACGCCGGCCTTGGCACCCAGAATGGTTAGCGTTTTGCCAAGGGTTAGGTTTTCCGAGTAGGTTCCCGGACAGACCTTAATCACATCGCCGCCACTTGAAGCGTTGATCGCGCCTTGAATGGTATTCAACGCCGGATCTACCGCATCGCAATCGGTCGGGGTCGCCATCCCGTCATCGTCCACCACAGTTGGAGAAGAGACGAGAGTCATGTTGTCAAAGAGATAGCCAAAACCGGCGTTGGCTGGAACGGCCGTGCCCGCTGTGCGCATCAAAAGCGAGTCAACCGTGTGGGTGTTGTTGTCTGCGATCTGTTCCGAGCAGAACCGATAATAGTCTTCCCAACTAGTGCCGGTCTTGACCAGCACGCCGTCGATGTAGATCTGGACAATGTCATTGCGCGGACCGTCGATAAACGTCATGACGATCTTGATCACGTGCGGGGTCCGGGTCAGCGTGGCGATATCAATGTCGGTAAAATCGTCGCCCCCGGCGTTGCAACCATTGGCGTCATCGCCATTGGCGCCGCCAAAGGGCGCGAGGTCCTGATAATCGTCAAAGAAGACGTGAATGCCGGTGGCCTGGTCCTCGAACCGGAGGTAGCTCATGCGGCCGCCGTCGCCGCGATCCGGCGCGATCGACATGGCCAAACCGGGCTGTTGCGCACCCGGTACGGCCGAAGCGAGAGTAAATTGGACGGCAAAAAAGCGGGTACGCGTTCCGCCAGAAAGACCGCCGTTGGTGGCCGAGGATTCACCTGCTTCGTTAGCCAGTGGCCGGGAAAAGGTCATATCCCCGAAACTGCCACTCGTGACCGCATTCGAAATGCGCAGGCTCTGCGCGCCGAACCCGGCGGTTCCGCCGTTGCCAGAGACCGCGGAATCAAACGGTCCCGTTTTGCTCCAGCCGTCCTGTCCGTTGATATTTCCCAATGTGTAGGCGGGTGATTCAAACGTAATCGTTTGAGCGGAAGCACCCACGACAAGGAACAAAGCAAGAGTTATTGAGACCGACAGGATACATGCCACGGAGCGTATGTTGGCTTGAAATTGCCGCCAATTAAATGTGGAAAGTTGCGGGCGGTGACCCGGATTGAGTTTGGTGGACATGACTGGTGGTCTCCTTCTGGGGGATGAACGGCATTCCGTTCAGAAAGGCGAGCCACGCCCGGCCAGGTGCAGGCACTGGCCAATTTAAGAAACCATCACGGGGCTCGCGGGCTTGCGATTGGGCACGTGGATCCGATGTGCCGTAAAGCATCGCAAAAACGACTAAATGCAATTCGGTAAAACTTCTATATCACTTGCGACGAACAGAAACCGAAAGGGTCGAGAAATGAAAACGTCAAAGCCCAATTACTCAACCGTATGTGTCATACCCTCCGTAAGGTCGGGGAACCAACGGCTGATCACATCTTGCTGGTTAGGTTGAAGTCCACGCGCAGACAACTAAAGCAAAACGGACCGCATTAAACTTATGTGCCGTTAGAATGATGACCAAACTGTCTGGGATATCGTACATACGGAAAGCAAACGCTTCCTGACGCATGAAGAAATGTGCAAGAAGCCGAGAGGCGGACGAGTAGTGTCAAAACCAATCGCCGCCGTCTGCGATAGCCGTCGCAGTACAACCGCTGCACGCTTTGCTTAACCGCCATTACCGGCAGCCCGGGGTAGAGGTCGAATCGCACGGGGGGAAACGCGCGAATCAACCCAAGAAAAAAATAATCGCTTCCAGCTATATCACCTGGTAGTGCGAGGTGATGAAGTCATAGAGTAAAAGTACAAATGTTTTGGACAACAAGATAAACCTTATACTCCCGCCCAAATTGAATGTCAATAGCGATTCAGGGAATAACCGCTAATTTGCCCTGACGTTTTTAATTGGAAAACGGTCTTTTTTTTAAAGGCACATTCGGACCGATTCGCCGAAATACGATGAAGTGGTCCATTAAACAAATAAGGCGATGTCGCCTTTATAGACCACATCGCCTTAGTTTGGACTAACTGATTTGCTGGTTTCCCAGGGCTCGTTTACTTAGACAAGACCAAATGAAACCTCGCCGGCGATCGCTACGGTCGCGCGATCAGATCCACATTGCTCAAGCTATTCGTTACGTTAACGATCATCGGGGTAAACCCATAGAGTCGCCGTCCGACCGCGACGGTATAAGCTTGCCCTGGGTTCACATTGTTAAAGATGTAATGCCCCTCGGCGTCGGTGCGGACCGCGCTGCGATTGTGTCCGGAACTGGACAAGATCACATGGGTAAACGGAATGCCGTCACCGCCGGCGTTGCGTACATATCCGCTGATCGTGACCTCATTGAGGGTTGGTGCAGCGATCGTGATCCGTCCGTTTGTTGCGACATTGGCCGGGTTTCCTTCGTTGACCAAAACCTCCTGCCAGGTCAGTGCCGATGATGAACCGATCGATCCGATGGTGTGAAAATGCAAATTCAACAGCACACCTTGCCCACTTAGTGGATACGCCCCGTAAACCGCAACTCGCAGAATTCCCGGGGTGAACGGATTAACGGCGAATGCCATTTCGCTACTTATCGTTCCCGCTGTGGTTGCCGGATCCGCCGTTACCACGAGAACCGACGGGTCAT
>JBDSEC010000099.1:0-2775 GCA_039920205.1 Pyrinomonadaceae bacterium | reverse complement strand
AAAATCCGATATTCTATGACCCATTAAAAGTTCCCAAGACTTTGCCGATTGACCGAAATAAACCCATATCCTAAAACAGATAGCTTATCAGACGGAACATGAACGTTGGATTAACGCCGGTGGGCCTTAGGTTATCCGGGGTGCAAAAAAAGTGCGAGTTGGCAAGTGATATATCAATTGAAATATCCTCGCATTTGCGGCCCCAGACCTGGACCACAATATGTAGGGGTGAAACGAGCACGGCGGAAACCCCACCATATGGGGAGGGTGCGGTCCGAAAGATTCAATCACTGCATCGGCATTCCAAGTTGGGGATCATGGTATTAGCGGGGTTGGCTTTCAGTCGGGTGATCGGATGTGCGAGAGGGGCCTTTTGCCAACGGCACCCGCCCTGACGGTCGGGACGTGCCGGGTGAAACCGAGCACGGCGCGATCCCTAAACCAACTCGCACTTTTAATTGCACCCGGTTATCCGTATCCAGATTCCAACCAGTTAACGATCGACCCACCCGATGACTCTTCATATAACATACCCGGTCCGAACTTCTTCTTAGGTAAAGAATATGAATGAATGGAAAAAGACTTTGATCCGGTTTTCTGTGGCCGTCTTAATTCTTGTTATCACGCTCAACGCAAGCGCTCAGGTCATCGCCATCAGGGTGGGTCATTTGGTCGATCCCGATGCCGGCACCGCCACGGCGAATCAAATCATTCTGGTCGAGAAGGGAAGGATCACCGCCGTTGGTCCGGCTGTCCCGATCCCGGTGGGCGCGACGGTGATCGACCTGTCAAAATCGTATGTGCTGCCCGGGTTGTTCGACGCGCATACGCATCTGTGCCAAATGACCACGCCCGACGACCGCAACCTGTTTACCACGGACATACGGCAACAGACCGCTTATCGCGCGTTGATCGGCGCGGCGATGGCAAAAGAGGTTCTCGAAGCCGGCTTTACCACCGTTCGTGATGTCGGCAACAACGGCAACTACGCCGATACTACGTTGCGCAACGCGATCGACAACGGTTTGGTGCCGGGGCCGACCATGATCAACGCGGGGCGGATCATTGCTCCGTTTGGCGGGCAGTATCACTTGCGTCCCGACCGCGTCGAACTGGGCGCGCCGGAGTATCTATTCGCTGACACGCGCGATGAAATGCTGAAGGCGATCCGCGAGAACATACACTTTGGCGCGTTGCTGATCAAGATCGTCGTCGACGATCAAAAATATATTTATAGTGCGGATGACATTCGCTTCATCGTTGCCGAAGCGCATAAGGCCGGGGTAAAGGTCGCTGCGCATTGCATGACCGAACCGGGCGCCCGCAACGCGGCCGAGGGCGGCGTCGATTCGATCGAGCACGGGTACCAGATGTCGGACGAGGCGCTCGCTTTGGCCAAGAAGAACAACGTCGTTTTAGTGGGAACGGATTTTCCGGAAAAGACTGCTATCTATCTCGGCGTTTCGCCGGAGTTTGCCAAAGTATTTCACGGTATTTTTCTGGACCGGTTAAAGCGTGCCTACAAGATCGGCGTGACGATGGTGTTCGGCACGGATACTTTCTTTCAAGTGCCGGGTCAAACGCGCGGGATGTTGGCGCTGGATTATTTGGATACTTATCGCGAGGCTGGTGTGCCGGACAAATACGTTCTGCAGATGATGACGTCGAACGCCGCGCGATTATTGGGCGTGGATAAGGAACGTGGGTTCATTCGGGTGGGCCAGGCGGCGGACCTCATCGCGGTTCCGGAAGATCCGCAGTCGAATATCCTGACGCTCCGGAAGGTTTCGTTTGTGATGAAAAACGGGAAAAAGCAATGAATAATTAATAGTTAATAATAGAAAATGGATAATTGATTACACCGTTCGAAATGAAGTTCGGTGGGCGCAAATGTCCATCGCCGGAACGAGGGTTTTGATGTGCTAATTCGGACATCCGGTTTTCTGACTCAATTAACCCGCGTATGCGGGTGGCCGCGTACATGCCGCGGTGAGGCTTTGCGAATCCCGGTTCAAATAAAAACAATCGGAAGCCCATGAAATGGGCGACCGATCGTCCTCAGATTCAAGCGTGGCTGACGCCACGCGGAACCATTCCCGAACTCCCGTGGGTTAAAACCCACGGCAAAATTCAACCGTCGCGAATGCGACGAAAACCCATATCGAACTGACCAGATGCCGCGCGGGGCTTTGCAGGTGGCTAGGTTTTGACGGCGCCTTAAGCTTAAGAGCACCCTCGTTGTTAGTCGGTATTCCGCCGTGGTTGTGCACGCTCGTCGATAGGCGGGATTCCGCCGTGGTTGAGCACCCTAGTCGATAGTCGGGTTTCCGCCGCGGTTGAGCACCCTCCTTGGCAGTCGGGTTTCCGCCGTGGCTTGGAATGTTCTTGAATTCGGTGTGCAAATGTGACATAAGGGTCGGGCAAACGGAAACGATCAAACTCTCGTTTCGATTGATCTTCATAATTACGGTCACTAGATTAGATTACCGGCAAAATTGCCCGTAACTCGGCGGCGTTCCAGTTTCTTTTGGTGAATGCGCCGGAAAAACTCCATTGCTCGGCCAACCAATCAGGAGAAAGTATGGGACTCGACAAGATCACGCTTTCGCTTTACGACTTTTTTGGCTACTTGCTGCCTGGTTACATATTGTTTGTCGCCGCCTCGGTGGTCGAAGCCACGTTTACCGGTTTCAACTTCTTTGCCCTGACCCGCCTGAATAAGAATCTGGTATTAGCTGCCGCCGCGGCTTATTTTATGGGTCAGATCGCGCATGC
>JBDSEC010000098.1:0-6228 GCA_039920205.1 Pyrinomonadaceae bacterium | reverse complement strand
GCTTTTGAACTAAGGTCGAGCGCCGCAAGCACATCAGAGTCTCTTCAATTCGTAGCCGCTTTTTCTTCTGTTCCGATAGTTAAGCGATTACCTGAGGCCGCTGTGACTTTTGCCGCTAGCACGGTGGCTTGGCGAAAGTTTTGGACCACCGGCGGCGTGATCGAACTGGCCGGAAGTCGCGATCCGCGTTCGCACGAATTGGAGCGCCGCATTGTTTTATCGCAATACTTGACCGCGATCCAGTGTTCCGGTTCCGCCCCGCCGCAGGAAACCGGTTTGACCGTCAATAGTTGGTACGGAAAATTCCACCTAGAGATGCATTGGTGGCATGCCGCACATTTCGCGTTGTGGGACCGATTGCCGCTTTTGGAAAAGAGCTTGGGTTGGTACGCCACGATCCTCCCGTCAGCGCGTGCGTTGGCGCGCGAACAAGGTTATCAGGGAGCGCGTTGGCCCAAGATCGTTGGTCCCGACGGGCGCGACAGCCCCTCGCCCATTGGCCCGTTGCTGATCTGGCAGCAACCGCACCCGATCAGTTACGCCGAGCTTTGTTATGCGACCCAGCCCACGCGCGCCACGCTCGAGCGTTACCGCCGCATTGTCTTCGCCACCGCGAAGTTCATGGCCTCGTTCGCCTATTGGGAAGCCAAGAACGGCCGATTCATTTTGGGGCCGCCGGTGATCCCGGCGCAGGAGAATCATCCACCACGCGAAACCTGGAACCCAACCTTCGAGCTCTCCTATTGGGTTCACGGGCTAAAGACGGCGCAGCATTGGCGCGAGCGGTTAGGGATGAAGCGCCTTCCGGAATGGGATCGGATCATTGCCAAACTCTCGCCACTACCCGTACGTGAAGGGGTCTATCTGGCCCACGAGAATTGTCCGCAAACCTATACCGAGCGGAACCGCGATCATCCGTCGATGCTCGCTGCGTTGGGGGTCCTGCCAGGCGACGGGGTCGATCGCGAGACCATGCGGCGTACGCTTACCAAGGTGATGAAAGAATGGCAGTGGGACGAGACTTGGGGTTGGGACTATCCGATGACGGCGATGACGGCCGCGCGGTTAGGCGAAACTAAGACGGCGGTGGATGTCCTGCTATTAAAGACGGCGAAGAATGGATACCTGACGAATGGGCACAATTGGCAGCGCGACAATCTGCCCTGCTATCTACCGGGGAACGGCGGATTACTTTATGCCGTGGCCATGATGGCGGGCGGTTGGCCGGGTGCACCGAGTGGCAACGCCCCGGGTTTTCCGGCGGACGGCTCCTGGGCGGTGCGTCACGAGGGATTGAACGCCCGCGTGTTATCGAATATCTGAGGTTAGAAAAGGAAAGGGTTCGATGCGTAGAAAAGTTGCAACGATTTCAGCGGCCCTGGTAGTTTTGCTCGGTCTCATTGTTTCGATCAATGCGCAATCGAGCGGTGATCGCGGACCCGTGATAGGGCTGCGATCTAAGGTATTAACGCTTAAGCTTGACGGTATTTATTTTGAAACCGCCGCGGGCCGCAATCCGGTGAAGTTTCCCCTTGAACCTACCCAAACGATCAGTGAAAAGCGCTGGGAAGGTAAAGTCACAATGTCCGACGGGCGGGTAGTTACGGCCATCGTGGCCCCTAAAGGAAGTGACTTTGAATTAAAGCTTAGTGCGCAGCCGGACACGGGCATTACCAAATGGGGGTTCGCGATCGATGCGAACCGCGATGAGTACTATACCGGCTTGATGGAACGAGTGGTTGATGGTCCGCAGCAAGCTTCCTGGGCGCCGGGAATCAAGCAGGCGATGGATCTGCGTGGACAGCGGGTCGAGATGATCGTGAAACCGACCACCTCGGTCTACGCCCCGTTCTATCTTTCGTCGCGCGGGTATGCTGTGTTCGTGAAGGGCACCTGGCCGGGCGTTTATGATTTCGCCGCCGCCGACCCGGCCCGCGTGCAGATCGAATTCGAAGGGCCTTCGTTCGAAGCCAAGATCTATACTTCGGCCAACCCGGCCACCATGGTCCAGTCCCATGCGATGGATGCCGGACCGGCGTTTCTTCCGCCGCGCTGGATGTTTACCCCGTGGCGCTGGCGCGACGAACACACCCAGCGGTCGACCTATTACGATGGCACGCCGGTGACGGCGCCGTTCAACTCGGAGATCATGGAAGACGTCTTGATGATGAAGGCCTACGGGATTCCCAACGGCGTCTATTGGATCGACCGGCCCTGGGGACCGGGAAGGATGGGCTACGATGATTTCGAGATCGACGGTAATCGGCTTCCGCATTTTGCCGAGATGGTGAAATGGCTTGACGGCCAACAAACAAAAACGGTTTTGTGGATCGCCCCGTTCTTTCAAGGGAACATGGTGGACGAGGCGAACGCTAAGGGTTACACCCTGGCCGGGCAGGTCCGTCCGGCAAATGGCAACAACTTCCCGATGGTCGATCTAACGAACCCGGCCGCGAAAGTCTATTGGCAGGACGGGATCGCCAAGCTATTGAAGTTAGGCGTCGCGGGCTTCAAACTAGATCGCGGCGAAGAAAATATTCCCGAGGACGGTCCCTTCAAACTCTTTGACGGCCGGTCGATCCGCGAGAACCGAAACGGCTATGTGGCGAATTACGTAAAGGCGGTTTACGATGTCGCGCAGAAATATCGCGGTCAGGATTTTGCCCTAATGCCGCGCGGAGTCTACACCGGCAGTGCGCCATATTCCGTGGTATGGGGTGGCGACATCGGCGGGACGCAGGAAGGGTTGCGCGCCTCGATCATCGCGGTACAGCGTTCATCGGTGATGGGTTATCCGAATTGGGGATCGGACACGTGCGGCTACAACCAACAACTGATGGAACAGGAGGTGTGCGGACGTTGGCTGGCGTTCAGCGCCTTTACCCCCATCATGGAAGTAGGCCCGACCAAGAACGTCGCGTTCTGGAACTATCCGCGTCCGCCCGCCTACGACGCTACCCTGATCGCCCTCTGGCGGCTTTATGCACGGTTGCATCAGCGGTTGGCGGACTATGGGTATCAGCAAGCGCAAGAGGCAACGCGGACCGGCATGCCCATCGTGCGGCCATTGTTCCTCGCCGATCCGAAAGCCCCGACGGCCTGGACGAACTGGTGGACCTACCTTTACGGTAGAGACCTGCTGGTCTCGCCCGTTTGGGAGAAGGGCAAGCGGACCCAAGAGGTCTATCTGCCGGCCGGCGATTCCTGGCGGGACGCATGGAACCCGGGAAAGACGTATCCCGGCGGGCAGACCGTCAACGTTCCGGCCGATCTTTACCAGATACCGATCTTCATTCGCGTCGGATCAAAGGTGGAACTGGGAGACCTGGTCCAAGAGTGGAAAGAATCGCAGTCCATCGCCGATCGGAAACCCGATCTGAAGGCGTTGGATGCCGAACTCAAGAGCTGGTTCGATCGATCAAAGTAAAACCGTGGATGGAGACTCGATGAAGAAGAAGACGGATGACGGAATCAAGCGCCGTGAGTTTTTGAAGAAAAGCGGCGCCGGGCTGGCCGGCTTAGCCTTGGTTGGTCACTTGGGTTTCGAGGTGAATGCGCAGGGAAAGGGCGCGTCACGTCGTAAGATATTTCCGCTTAACCACAAGTGGCTCTACAGCCCCAAGGTTCAACCCAGTGGTACTGCGGTGGGGTTCAACGACACCCGATTCGAGCGCGTCACCATCCCGCACACTAATCGCATATTGCCCTGGCATGGTTTTGACGATAAGGAATATCAATTCATCTCGCTTTACCGGCGCCATTTCCGACTGCCCGCCAACTTGCGCGGCCGCCGGGTTTTTGTCGATTTTGGCGGCGTGATGACGGCCGCAACCGTGACCATCAATGGACAGCGGTTGGGTGAATACAAAGGCGGCTACACACCGTTCTCGTTCGAGCTTACGCCGCATATTAATTGGACAGGTGACAATGTGTTGGCGGTCGAGGTCGATTCCACCGAGCGGGCGGACATCCCCCCGTTTGGCGGAGACATCGATTATTTGACCTTTGGCGGCATCTACCGTGATGTGTCATTGCGCGTTGTGCCGACCATCTTCATCGAAAACGTCTTCGCCAAACCGGTCAACGTACTTAGCTCTGACCGGCGATTAGACGTACGGTGCTATCTCACTGGCAACGTTGACCTGCCGGCCAAGCCGTACCTCCACGTTACCGTGCGCGATGGCGACCTCGTTATCGCCACTAAGACCGTGGGACTATCGACCGCCAACGCTCCGCATTACGATATTTCATTGAACGACCTCGGCGGGGTCGAACTGTGGGATCTGGATCATCCAAAACTTTATCAGGTAAGCGTGCAGCTGGGTGAAAACGATGGACAATTGGATCATTTCGAAACGCGGATCGGTTTCCGCGAGACTCGCTTTACCCCCGACGGGTTTTACCTTAACGGCAAACATCTGAAATTGCGCGGGCTGAATCGGCATCAGACGTTTCCCTTTGTGGGCCAAGCGATGCCGGCGCGCGTTCAACGTCATGATGCTTACGTGTTGCGCCGGGAATTGAAGTGCAACATCGTCCGCACTTCGCATTATCCACAATCACCGCATTTTCTTGATGCGTGCGATGAATTGGGATTGATGGTGCTGGAAGAGATCCCGGGCTGGCAACATGTGGGTGATCAAGCCTGGAAAGACCTATCGGTCGGTTACGTCGATACCATGATCCGGCGGGATTGGAATCATCCGTCGATAATTCTGTGGGGCGTGCGGGTGAATGAATCGGGCGATCATCACGACTTCTACACCAAGACGAACGCCTTGGCGCACAGTTTGGACGATACGCGGCAGACGGGCGGGATCCGCTACAAATACGATTCCGAGTTTCTGGAAGACGTTTTCACGATGAACGATTTTCGGTTGCCGCTGCGCGAGCCGAATCACCCGCTCTATTTGAATACCGAATTCATCGGGCATATGTACCCGACCAAGCGAAACGACAATATCGAACGCATCACCGAACACACCATGCGTCATGCGCGCGTGCATGATCAATTGGCTTCGAACAAGCAGTATGCCGGTGGTATTGGATGGTGTGCGTTCGATTACAACACACATGCGAATTTTTGTTCGGGCGACCGCATCTGCTATCACGGTGTCAGCGATATCTTCCGCATTCCAAAACCGGCGGCAGGCTTTTACAAGTCGCAGTGCGATCCCCAGGAAGAGGTGGTGTTGGAACCGGCGTTTGATTGGTCGCGCGGTGATCGAGATGAAACGTTTACCATCGGAATGGTCTGTTCTAACTGCGATCACGTAAAGATGTACATCGGCGACCGTTTGGTGGCCGACCTAGATCCCGATCATAAGACGTTCCCGCATTTGACGCGGCCGCCGTTTGTGACGAACCTGCACGATGCGATCGGGAAGGGTTGGGGCGACCTGACGATGGAAGGGTATATCGGCGGCAAGTTGGTCATCACCAAAAAGATGTCCGGACGGGGCGCCGACCGGAAGCTATGGGTGGAACCGGACGATCTTGAGTTGGTCGGCGACGGTATCGACGCTACGCGAGTGGTATTGAGGGTGACCGATGAATTTGGCGGCGCTCGGCCGTTCGCCAATGCCGCATTGGAGCTGTCGGTCGACGGGCCCGGCGAGATAATTGGCGATAATCCCTTCGCGTTGTTTGGCGGTGTAGGGGCGGTATGGGTCAAGACCAAGGAAGCGCCCGGCATAATTCGGCTTAGCGCCAAGCATCCCGCCCTGGGTACAAAAACTGTAGAACTGCGGGTACGGCGCATGTCGCCAGAATTGACCGAAATGTGAGGTAACGATAGAACGCAGCGGATTTGGGTCAAAGTTGGACCAAAGCAAGAATTAACCAAGATTTAAGCGAAAAACGGGCTTTGGGTACCGAAAATTATTGACTTGTTCCACCAATTATTGTTAATTACGGCTAATCATTGAACCCCAGAACTTTGCGCTATTTTAGTCGGAGGAGGCCTTGGTTTCATGTACTGGACTCGCAAATTCGTTTTCGCTGTATTGGTCGTTTCTCTCTTCTGCTCGTTCGTGCAACCCCATCTTGTGGCCCAGCAGCCGCTGGATCAGATGGCGGCGTATTCCGTAGCGCGAGTTCCGCGAACCTCGATTTGGCCCTGGGGAGCAGAGCCTGAGACTTCATCCACTTCGGCCGCGTTGGTTACGGGCCCGGCGCGTAAGTCGGACCAGGTGAACATCAAGGAAGACATTTCGGACCGCTACAAAG
>JBDSEC010000097.1:0-4043 GCA_039920205.1 Pyrinomonadaceae bacterium | reverse complement strand
CGCTCACCATCCGTCCGTTTACGCCCGGTTGCAGTAGCGCGAAATTATAGGGATTCCGCGAAACCAAGGGTAGATTTTTTACTTCTAGCGAGCTGACCGACCGTCCGACTTCAAACCTGGAAGCGTCGGCAATCGCCGCGTCCGCGGTTACGGTTACGGTAACCTCGGTACTGCCCGGCTGCAGTACGACAGTTATTGAGGCGGTGTGGCCGGCGTTTAGAACAATGCCCTTTTGTTCGAATCGGTTGAAACCATCTACTTCTACCGTGACCGCGTAGGTGCCCAAGCTCAAGATCGGAAACCGAAATATCCCGCTTTCGTTACTGACACCCGTTCGCTTTGCGCCCGTTTGTCCGTTTAGCACAGTGACGACGGCGTGGGGAATCACCGAGCCCCTGGTATCCGTCACAGTGCCTTCGATCTGCCCGTCGAGCGCCTGCGACTGGGCCGAAGTCGGATTCGGAACAAGCAGAAAAAAAACCAAGGTTGCGAGAGGAAAAAACTTCATGCTTGCAGAACTCCGCAGGTATTTCTATTTCAGGCCTATACGCTTGAGCAGTTCTTGAAACCGTGGTTCATTTTGCATCGGATCGAACAATGGGTCGCGAGCCAGGTGGATCATCCAAATTTGTCTTTGTTTGAACGCCGTCTCTAGCGAATCGTAGGCCAAGTCGAATTCGCCAAGCTGACAATACATTTCCGCCAATCGCACCGCACCGACTCCGGTCTGACTTTTCTTCGGATCCTTCGGTAGGTCAACCAAGACCCTGAGCACACCGGGCCAACCTTTGGAGGCATATTTCGAACGGATCAGTTCGATCGTTTCCGGGCTGGCACCATCGTACTTGCTTTTTTTGATCTGGGCGTCGAGTGCGGCGGCGTAATCTCGCTTCATGACATTTGCAAGCACAACCGGCCTGATGGTGAATCGGTATTCCGGATCGGTTTCAGCGATCTGCCGCAGCTGTTCGACCGCTTCGTCATAGCGGCGAGCGTAAAAGAGTATCCATCCCCGGTTTCGCTTATTAAATGCGGTCGGTGAAAGTGCGATGGCGGTGTCGATCTCGGCCAATGCCTGGTCCGTCCGGCCAAACATACTGTGAAACATTGCTAATTCAAACCGCGCATCGCTATTGTTTGAATCAAGTTCAACCGCCTTCTTACATGACTGCTCGCCATTTTTGAAATCCCAATCGTAGGTTACCTTCATGCGACAGCGCGCAAAGTTGGCGAAAGAACTGGATCCATTTAATTCAAACGCTCGGTCGATCGCGGTCCGCGCTTCAGCCATGTCGTCCGGCGCACGGGTACTATCAAACTGCCACATTTTTACGACAGCCTTGGCGGCGTAGGCGTCCGCAAAATTCGCGTCGAGTTGGATCGCTCGATCAAAATCTTCGAGCGCCTTCGCTTGATCTTCCACCCTCCGTTTTTCGAGCAGAAGTCGACCTTCCTTATAACTTAGGAAAGCATCAGTGTTCGAAGTTGATCCCGGAATCGAGCCCGCGGCGGCGCGTCCGCGAAACGGATGGCCTCCCGACCATACCCATCCGCCGATGGCCAGCACCACGACGAAGCCGGTCAAAACAAAGGCCCAACGGTACGTGTGCCAGCGTACGTCCGGGGGTTCGATCTCCGCAACATTTTTTGGATTTTCAAGGAATGTTTCCGCTTCGAGTTCGCCCTGGGCGGTTACGAACGAAGATCCGTTGCCTGATCGTTCGGGGAAGTCATCATTCTCGGTCACCACCTTGGCCACGAATCGATAGCCCTTCTTGGCAACCGTTTCGATAAACTTATTCCCGTTTTGGTCCTCGCCTAAAACCTTGCGGAGCGTGTGGACGATCCGGACGATATTCGCTTCTTCCACAAACGAGTCCGGCCAAACCGCTTGGATCAATTCATCCTTTTCGACCAAGTGCCCGGCGCGCGCAACCATATAGGCCAATACGTCAAACGCTTTCGGAGTAAGTGGCAACAGTTGACCATCACGCAGCAATTGCCGCTCGGTCACGTCAAGGAGGAACGACTTGAATTGAAATGAGTGTTTTCCGTGACCGTCCATATGAGCCTCGGAGAATTTTCGGAGCAAATTAGGAGAATTTTCCAAAGACACTTCAAACCTCCAGCAATTACCCTGTTTCCCTTGAAAACAGTTATCGCCGGTTGCCTGGCTTGTCTCGGTGAATTTCTCCTGAAAATTCCCTTGCATAATATAGCAACCGGCGTCCAACACAAACAAATATTGGTAAGAGAACTGGCAGATCGCTCAATTTGCCGGTTCGACTGATCCACCCTTGACAAGAGGAGAAAAGGGATGTCTGACGCGAATAGAAATGAACAGGAGCGCGAGCCTTTGCGCCACTTGTGTGGCACGTACGCTACCTCATATCTTGGATACATCTACTTGAAACCGCCAACAACAAACCCAACAGGAGTCCCGCAGATCGGTGCATACGAACCGGACGGAACCGGTTTCAAACAGGTTAGCGGTTATCGGCTCCACACTTTCGCGGCCTATTTGTACTTTCACGGTGACGGTCACTTGCACGGCGCCGGATACGTTAATCGTGGAGGCTATACTCCGGTCTTTCACGATTTTATCGGCACCTACGACGTGGCGAAGGACATTACAACCAATCCGCCGGCCTACACCGGGAAGTTCACCACGGTCGACGCCGCGGGAATTAAATTTGAATATTATTGGGTGATGTCGGACAACTGGCGACGCCTGGAGTTCATGACTCTCCACGGAACTGAATTCGATACGGTGGTTGCGGGCACGCTAACTCGCGTCTGACCGCTGGCGGCTCTGGCCGTTGCTTACGAAACCGTGATCGACGACCTCGATCAAGCCGTCGGAAGGTCAAAATTCACCATACCGCCGGACGCCTGATCCGGTCGCCATAAGGAAATTGCCATGAAACGAATAGCGTTCGCCACGATTCTCATTGTTATCGCAACCGTCACCTCCGGATGGCTCACGCGACAGGTCGCGGCCGCGCCCGGCGACATCGACCCTTCGTTCGGCCTTGGAGGCAGAGTGTCGTTCACAAATTTTGCTGGCCGGGAAACAGCAATTCAACCGGATGGTAAGACACTTGCCGCCGGTTCCGGCAGCGACGGGCCGAACCTAAAATTCAACCTTATGAGATTCAACCCCGACGGTTCGCCCGATGTTACTTTTGGGACCGGCGGCAAGGCGTATACCACGAACGACGGCATTGAGCTGGGCGCCAATGCGGTTGCAATCCAGCCTGACGGTAAGATCATTACCGCAGGCAATGGTGATTATTACGACAACCAAGGGGGCGGTGTCGTGTTTGGGATAGGGCTGGCGCGATACAACCTCGACGGATCGACGGACAACAACTTCGGAACGGGCGGAAAAGTCTTCGCGGCGTTCGACGAAGCGGATGCACATGCGGTAGCCGTTCAATCCGACGGCAAGATAGTAGTCGCCGGCTATACGCGGTATCCAACTTGGGGTTTTCTGGTCCTGCGCTACGAGGTGAATGGAACTCCGGACCTTTCGTTCGGCGTCGGCGGACAGGTGGTGACGTCATTTGGCGGCACGGCGGATCAAGCCCGGGACGTGAAGCTACAAGCGGACGGCAAGATCGTTGTCGCCGGGGTAAATGGAAACGGCGCGTTTCCGAATTCCACCTATAACTTTGCCTTGGCGCGCTACAACCCCGACGGGTCGTTGGATAGTTTCTTTGGCGACGGGGGGAAAATCGTCACCCCATTTGACGACAACTTTGGCGCCAATGCGCTGGCCCTGCAGGCTGATGGCAAGATCGTTGCCGTCGGCGGGTCGGGGAGCGACTACCATCATGGCACCGCCCTGACGCGGTACGAATCAAATGGAACTTTGGATCACCTTTTCGGAACGGACGGAAAGGTAGTGACCTTTGGTCCCATTGCCGATGCCAATGCGGTCGCGATCCAACCGACCGGCAAGATCATTGCCGCGGGAAATGGCCACGAAAGTAAGAGCTACGGCGCTGGCCTAGTGAAATATAACGCCGATGGGTCTTTGG
>JBDSEC010000096.1:0-6498 GCA_039920205.1 Pyrinomonadaceae bacterium | reverse complement strand
GTCGGGAGTTACCCGTTGCGTTCCGGTGATGTCCACGCTCTTTACGCGAAAGAAATTAGCCGACGCGGCCGCGCGGTATCCGGCAAACAGCAGGAGACCGGCGATCACGACCAACACAATGCGGCCTACCCACGGCAAGTATGTGATCGCCGAGCGCAGATCAAACTTGGCCTGGGCGGGCGCCGCGCCGGGACGGTCCCGCCGCACCGGGCGTTGCGTAATTCCGCCAACGTTTTTGCGGCCGCCGACTACGGCTCGGCCACTTTGCCGGGGGTTCACGATCTGTTGCATGCGTGCTCCTTGATCAACTAATCGGATTCACCGAATTCGGTACCATCCGCCTGCCAAAGTTCAACTTCGTATTCCAATTCAATGCCATGTTCGCGACGGAATCGTTCGCGGATCTCTTCGGCCAAGGCGAGCGCATCGGCGGCCTTCGCGTCCGGACCCTGGGTCACGATGAAGTTCGCATGAATGGGCGAAACCACGGCACCGCCGCGCTGGGTCCCCTTTAGGCCCATCTGGTCGATCATCTTTCCGGTCCCGATCGGGCTGCCGGGCGGATTCTTAAAAAAGCAGCCGGCACTTCGACCACCGTGCGGCTGAGTAGCCAGTCGTTTTTCTTTCGCCGCGTCCATCCGGGTCTTGATCGCGGCGGGATCGTCCGGCGTTAGCAGCAGCGTCGCGCCCAACAGCAGATCGCCTTCTTCTAAAGACGTATGGCGATAACTCCAGACTATTTCACTGCCCGGAATAGTAACCATTCCGTTCGCCTGGCCGATGCGAAGCGAATCGGTGACGGTGCCGATCTCGTGTTCATAAGCGCCCGCATTCATCCACAACGCGCCGCCCACCGTGCCGGGAATTCCTCCCAATCCTTCAATACCGGAAAGGCCGCGGCGCCCCGCATCAATACAAAGGCGCGGCAACGAATAGCCGGAACTGATCGAAACCCGATTGCCTGCGAAAACCGGATCACCTTTCAACTGCTTGGTATTGATCACCACATAGTGATGGTGCGCATCGGAGGCCAGCACATTGCTGCCCGAGCCGAGCGCCCGCCAGACCACCTTGGCTTGGGCCAACGCGACCACCAATTCGGCCGCCTGCGCTTCGGTCACCGGCTGTAACACCCAATCGATCGAACCACCGACCTTCAAACTGGTCAATTCCGCGAAACGCTTGCCCCGCAAGGCAACGATCCCGTGTCGAGAACAGATCTCCTCGATCAGCCGATCACGCTCCGTCAGGTCCATTTGTTTGACTTCAGCCGCCATTACGTTTCGCGCTCAGCCTAAAGGCTGCGATGAAAAACGAGTCCCGAGTTGCCGTGCACATTGTGGTCGTAAACGCGTCCTTTTAGATCTTTGCCTTTGCGGTCAAAAACGACTCGTTCATCCGCGGGCATTTTTTCGCCATCGCGTTTGTCTAACACGACGATCAACGTGTCACCGCGCGCATTCCAAATGCCGCTTTGGACCACAGACGCCCGGCCCGAATAATTACTGGTCCACACGACGCTCTTGTCGGCCTTGACCTCCAGCGTTTCCGTGACTTTCCCGGACGCGCCGATAAATTCGCGCGTATAAGTGCCCGCAAAGGTTGAGCCGTCAAATCGTGCGTGCACCGGCCGAGTGCCGAGGCATACGACCAGCACCACCAGGCCGATCGCCGCCGTCAATTTTGCGTTTGATCCAAATCTCATTTGCCTAATCCCCGGACACCGCTCGCCCACGCAGAAGTTCTAACAACTGATCGCCCACGCGATAAACGCTGCCGGCGCCCAGCGTCAGAACCAGATCGCCATCCCGCGTATAGTTGATGACCTTTGAAGCCGCCTCTTCCAAGCCGCCAATGTAGTGCGCGTGTTTGTGTCCATACGCTCGAATGCGGTCGGTCAAGATCTGCGAAGTGATGCCCTCGATCGGGTCTTCACTTGCGGCGTAAATATCCATCACTAATAGCACGTCGGCATTGTTGAACGAGCGCGCAAACTCTTCCATCTGGTCTTGGGTTCGCGAATAACGATGCGGCTGAAACACCGTAACAATTCGCCGGCCGGCCGAACCGGTCTTGGCGGCCGACAAAGTGGCTTTGACCTCGGTCGGATGGTGACCGTAATCGTCCACAACGAGGACCCCGCCCGCCTCGCCTTTGAATTGAAAACGCCGGTCCGCGTTGGTAAAGGTCGAAAGCGCCTCCGCGATGACCGCAAACGGTATGTCAAACTCAAAGCCGGTCGCAATGGCCGCCAAAGCGTTGTAAACATTATGCTTACCCGGAACGGGCAGATTGATCTCGCCCACCGGTTGATGCCCGTGCAACACGGTAAATTTCGAACCGAAACGATCGTTGTGAACGATGTTGTGGGCGGAAATATCGGCCTGCGCGGTCAATCCGTAGGTCACGCGACGGCGTTTGACTTGCGGGATAACGGCCTGCACATGCGGGTCATCCAAACACAGTATCGCGGCGCCATAGAACGGCACTTTGTTCACGAAATCAGTGAAGCAAGTCTGGACGTCTTCCATGTCCTTGTAGTAATCCATGTGCTCGCGGTCGATGTTGGTGACGATGGCAAAGGTCGGCGTCAGCATTAGGAACGAGCGATCGCTCTCGTCCGCTTCGGCCACCAAGACATCGCTCTTACCCAACCGTGCGTTCGACCCGAACGAGCTGACGACGCCGCCCACGACCGCCGTCGGATCGATGCCCGCATGGCCCAGCACCGTGGCGATCATCGAGGTTGTGCTGGTCTTACCATGCGACCCCGCAACCGCAACCACATAGGGTTTAAGCCGCATCAACTCGGCTAACATTTCCGCGCGCGGAATGACCGGAATAGCGCGATGACGCGCTTCGACGATCTCGGGATTCTCGTCGCGGATCGCGGTGGAACGAACCACTACGTGGGCGTCACCGACATTGGCCGCGTTGTGCCCTTCGGTGATCTTTACGCCGAGTTTTTCCAGGCGATCGGTGACCGGCGAACGCCGCGCATCCGATCCGGTAACCTGGAATCCAAGGTTAGACAGGACCTCGGCGATACCGGACATTCCGATACCCCCGATGCCGACAAAATGAATGTGTTGTACGCTTCGAAACATGGTTACAACTTTGTTCGATTCCGCGGGCTAACGCAAATCGAAACGGCCGGTCGCGGCATTTACTCAACCCTTACCTTAGCGATCGGCTAACTGCTCGATCAGATCCACGATGTCGTTGGCGGCCCGGGGACGGGCCAGTTTACGGCTCGCCGTTTCCATTTCCATTATCAAGCCCGGCGTTTGCGCCAATTCAAGTAGCTGGGCCGCCAAACCGTCGCCGGTCAATTCCGGTTGTAAGATCATCCGGGCGGCGCCCGCCTGGACCAAGGCCTCGGCGTTCTTGCGCTGATGGTCGTCGGCTGCGGTCGGCAGCGGGATCATTATGGCGGCCTTACCCGCGGCGGCGATCTCGGCGCAAGTGGTCGCCCCGGCGCGGCAAATGATCAGGTCGGCCCGGCCAAACGCCGTGACCATGTCATCGATATAGCGACAAACAGATGACGGATCCCAACCCGCATCTGCGTAGCCTTTGGTCGCTTCGGCAAAGTCGGATTCACCCGTCTGGTGCGTAACCTGAAGCGAGTTCTTGATCGGAACCAGCGCCGGTAACGCCGCGACGACCGCACGATTGATCCCGCGAGCGCCCTGCGAACCGCCAAAGATCAGGACCGAGAAGCTTTCACCGCTACGCTCCTTCGTCTTTACCTCAAAGAACGCTAGCCGCACCGGATTTCCGGTAACGACACCCGTGCCGGGGAAATATTTCAAAGACTCGTCAAACGTCAGGGCGGCGCGATCTACGAATCGCGCCAACCGGCGGTTGGTAAAACCAGGCAGCGCATTCGAGTCCATCACCAAAGTCGGAATCCGCATCATCCACGCGGTCAGCAACACCGGACCACTGACATAACCACCGGCGCCGACCACTACGTCGGGTTTAAAATCCCGCAAAATTCGCCGGGCGGCCAGAAAGCTTTTCGGCAACAGCAACAGCCCGCGTATCTTGCCGGCGAATCCGACGTTCTTCAGACCGGCGCTTTCGATCAGCGAAAGCTCGAACCCCGCCTGCGGGACCAATCGCTTTTCCAATCCCTGCGCCGCCCCGACAAACCGAATTTCATTGGCCGGGTCGCGTTGAATTACCTCCTGCGCGACGGCAATGCCCGGATAGATATGTCCGCCGGTCCCGCCGGCCGCGATCAAAACGCGCATTTAACGTCCATTCGCAGCTCGGCCGATCTTCTTGGGCTCGGCTTCCATTCCGGTATACTGCGAAATATTCAACAAAATGCCCACCGCGAATAGCGCCGGCACGATCGATGAACCACCATAGGAAATAAACGGAAGCGGAATTCCCTTGGTTGGTACTAGCGAAAGAACCACACTGATATTAAAGAACGCCTGTATAGCAATGACGGAAGCAATTCCCACGCCCAGGTACTTGCCAAAAAGGTCGGGCGCCAAGAACGCCGCGCGGAGTCCGCGCCAGAGGAAAATGCTAAAGGTTACGACCAGCACCACGGCGCCGATCAAACCGAGTTCTTCACCCACAACCGCGAAAATAAAATCGGAATGCGCGAACGGCAAATAGAAAAGCTTCTGTTTACCCTGCGCAAAACCAAGCCCGAAAACACCGCCCGAACCTACGGCCAATAGAGATTGAACGACTTGGTAGCCGGTGTTCTGTTCGTCTTTCCACGGATCAACGAAGGCGACCAGCCGCGCCATGCGCCAGGGAACAAAGATCAACATTCCAATGGCCAACATCACCGCCGGTACCGTGGCCAACGATAATTGCCAAAGGCGGGCGCCGGCGACAAACATGACCACCAAGAAGACCATTCCCAACATTAACGACGTGCCAAAGTCCGGTTCGATCAGGATCAAGCCCGCCAACAATCCCGTCACCGCCGCGCAGGGTAGAAAGGTCAGCCAAAACGAAGTGATCTCGCGACTGCGTTTTTCCAAGAACCAGGCGAGAAAGACCGCCAGCAGGATCTTGGAAAGTTCGGACGGCTGCGCGGAAAGCCCGAACAGCCGGATCCACCGATGCGCGCCGTTGATTCGCGGAAACGCAAAGACCGCCAACAACGCCAACACGGTGATGCTCAAAATGATCCCGATCCATTTGGGATTGCGCCAGCGGTGATAATCGACATTCATCGCAAAGAGCATCAGGGCCAGCCCCAAGGCGGTCCAGACGGCCTGTTTCATGACATAGAAATACTGGGTGCCGTTCTCTTGCGCGGCCGCGACCGCTGAAGCGCTGTAAACCATGACCAAGCCGAACAGCGTCAACCCGACCGTCACCGCGAAGAGCCACTTATCGTGTTGTAGTTTTCTCGCCATAACACCTTGCCCTAGTCCCTGACCATGCCCCAGCTCCTGCGCCTGCCTCTGCCCCTAGGCCGGCTGGCCGCATTCGACGGTGTCCGACAGATCACGCACCGCCTGTTTAAATACTTCCCCGCGCTGCTCAAAGCTGCGAAACATGTCAAAGCTGGCGCACGCCGGAGCCAGCAACACCGCATCGCCCGGCTTCGCCGCGGCGAACGCACGTTTCACGGCATCGGTCATGTCCGTAGCGTTTTCAAATTCACTCACACCGCCCAATTCCTGTTCGATAACCGGGGCGTCGGCACCGATCAAGATCAACCGGCGGCCATGCTCCTTAATAAGGTCCACCAACGGCGCATACGGGGCTTTTTTCCCGAGGCCCCCAAGGATCAAAACGATCTTGCCTTCACGATCCGAAAGCGCTTCCATCGCCTTGACCGCGGCGTCGACACTCGTCGCCTTAGAATCGTTGAAGAAATCGACCCCCGCAAAACACCCGGAGTGTTCCAACCGGTGCTCGACCGGACGAAACCGCGCGATAGTGTCGCGCATCGATTCCGGACCGACGCCGCAGGCCAAACCGGCGGCCAGCGCGGCCAAGACATTCGCGACATTGTGCGCGCCTTGCAGGAGCATCTCGTCGCGCGTTATCAATACTTTTTCGCCGTCGGACGTGCGTGACATCAGCTCGCGGCCGCGCAAAAACAACCCTTCCGGAAGTTCCTGCTGCGTGCTAAACCAGGTAACATGCGCGCGCAACCCGCTGGCCCAAGATGACACGATCGGGTCGTCGGCATTCAAGATCGCGACATCGCCCGGCTGTTGATTGCGGAAGATGCGGTGTTTGGCCGCTGCATAATCCGACAACAATTCATACCGGTCCATATGGTTTGGCGTCACATTCAAAGCGATCGCCACGGTTGGGTGAAAATGGACGATGGTTTCCAATTGAAAACTGGAAAGCTCGGCTACCGTCCACCCATCATCGCGCGATGTTTCGGTCAAGCTTATCAACGCGGTGCCGATGTTGCCGCCGACTTGAGTTGAAATTCCGCCGCCGGCCAGTAATTGACCGACTAATGAAGTAGTCGTCGTCTTTCCGTTCGATCCGGTG